>JAGLOF010000089.1 GCA_023139105.1 bacterium | reverse complement strand
ATTTGTCTTTTGTTATTTGGTGCTTGTTATTTGTTATTTGTTATTTGTCATTTGAATTTGTATATTTAAATCTATTATGATCAGTTAGGAATCTTATTAATTATGACTGATGACTGAGCATTATTTGAAGCATTTTATTGAAATTTCTTATTAAGAAGTAGTTTAGTATTATCCAATGTAAACCTGTGTATTCAGAAATTATCTGAATTTATATAGGCTTGTCAAGAATAGTGGGGATTGTATGACGCAAATGAGTGAAGCCAGGGCCGGACGTATTACGCCTGAGATGGAAATTGTAGCACGCCAGGAAAAAATGGATATTGAACTTTTACGTACGCGCATGGCTAAAGGTGAGATAATAATTCCTAAAAACAGGAATCATGATAAAGTAAGACCAACAGGTGTAGGCACAGGACTGCGCACAAAAACCAATGCGAATATCGGTACTTCAGAAGGTCGCAGTTCCTTGGAAGAGGAATTGATCAAAGCCAGAACCGCGGTGGATGCGGGTATAGATGCCATCATGGATTTGTCTACAGGTGGTGACCTTATGGAATCTCTGCAGGCCATTATTGATGAAGTAGATGTAGTTATTGGCACAGTTCCAATCTACCCTACTGCCGTGATGACTATCAGAGAAAAAGGTGCTTTGGTTCATATGGATCCAGAACATCTTTTTAGTATTATTGAGCAGCAGGCCAAAATGGGCGTTGATTTTTTCACTGTGCATTGCGGTGTTACTCTGAACACAATTGAGAGGCTTAAACAGCAGGGTCGTCTCATGGATATTGTAAGTCGTGGTGGTTCTTTTTTAACTACCTGGATGCTGGCCAATAAAAAAGAAAATCCTCTTTTTGAACAATATGACCGTCTTTTGGACATCTGTCGTGAATATGATGTGACTTTGAGCCTTGGTGATGGTCTGCGTCCCGGTGCCCTGGCCGACGCAACTGACAGGGCACAGATTCAAGAGCTTATCACTCTTGGCGAACTTACACAGAGAGCTTGGGACAGAGATGTTCAGGTTATGATTGAAGGCCCCGGACATGTGCCGTTAAATGAAATTCATACTAATATGCAGATTCAGAAAAAACTCTGCATGAATGCCCCTTTCTATGTTCTGGGACCATTGGTTACAGATGTAGCTCCAGGTTATGATCATATTACTTCTGCTATTGGCGGTGCTATTGCCGGTGCGGCCGGAGCTGATTTTTTATGTTATGTAATTCCCGGAGAACATCTTCGTCTACCGGGGCTGGATGAAGTCCATCAGGGTGTGATAGCTGCACGTATTGCCGCACATGCCGCTGATATTGCAAAAGGTGTCCCCGGGGCAATTGAATGGGACCATGCAATGTCCAAAGCAAGAAAAGAGCTGGATTGGGAAACTCAATTAAATCTTGCAATTGATCCTGTAAATGCACGCCGTATACGTAAAGAGGCGCCACCACAAGAGGATGATGTTTGTACAATGTGTGGAGAGTATTGTGCAGTGAAAATTGTACAAGAAGCACTGGGCAATAATAAGTAGATTGAGGCAGATAATGCACCAGATACGAACATATCCTGATCCGGTATTGCGAAAAAAAGCTCAACCCGTCTTGGAAATTGATGATGATTTACATCAGCTTGTAGATGAAATGGTTGATATAATGTATAATGATGATGGCATTGGCCTTGCAGCAAATCAGGCAGGAGATTTACGCCGTGTCATTGTTCTGGATGCAGGTGACGGATTCAGGGCCTTTATTAATCCTGAAATCATCAATAAAAATGATAATGAAGTTGTCATGGAGGAGGGGTGCCTCAGTTTTCCTGGCATTCATATTAATATTTCACGGCCTTCTGAAGTTACTGTGAAAGCGATGGATTTGGAGGGTGAAAGTATAGAAATCACCGTTGATGGGCTTTTGGCAAAGGTTTTCCAACATGAGATTGATCATCTAAACGGTATTTTAATAATTGACTATGCTTCACCGTTGCATCGTTCTTTACTTAAGAGAAAATTAGAAAAGATTGAAAAGGCTTCAACCGATTAATTCAATAGCCATAGAACAAAATAAAGAGCCCGCATATGCAAGGTATGCTTAAGGGAATTCCGGTTTCAGAGGGTATTGCAATTGGTAAAGCCTGGGTGCTTGAAAGCCCCTGGGATGAAGTAATTAATTATTCTCTCAATCCCGACCAGGTTAAAAGAGAAGTCCGTCGCTATAAAAACACTATTGCTGATGTAATGCAGCAATTGGTCGATTGTCGTGATCGTGTTCATACAGAGATTGGCGAAGAAGAAGCATTAATTTTTGAGGCGCATCTTGCCATTTTGAATGATCCCTTCTTTCAGACTGAGATCCCTGCGCAGATAGAAGAATTAAAAAGCAATGCTGAGTTCTTGCTCAAGAAGGGTGTTGATAAGCTACTGGCTACTTTTACCAGTATGGATAATGAATTCTTTAAGGCACGTGGTGATGATATTCGTGATGTTGGAATTCGTATATTACGAGATCTGCAGCAGCATGAAGAATCTACGCCACCGGCCGATGAATCTGTGGTGCTGGTTGCTCACTCATTAACCCCTTCGGAAACAGCCAGGATTCACAAAGATAAGGTGCTGGGTTTCATTACTGAACTTGGAGGTAAAACCAGCCATGCCTCTATCCTGGCCCGTTCCATGGGGCTGCCTGCCGTAGTAGGCCTTGAACGTTTGCTGCGGAAAACACGTTCAGGTGATACTGTTATTGTTGATGGCAATGCAGGTATTGTTTATATAAATCCTACTTCAGAAGTGCTGGATGGATTCCGCAAGCGTAAAAAACAATTTGATGCATATTGGAAACGTCTCTCTAAAGATGCTGAGCTTCCATCTGTAAGTGCAGACGGTGTTCCGGTGTCATTGCAGGCTAATATAGCTATTTCCGCTGATATTGGTATGGCACTTCGGTATAAAGCAGATGCCATTGGGCTCTTCAGGACAGAGCTGCCTTTCCTTACAGCCGGTCGTCTTCTCAGCGAGGATGAACAGTACGATATTTATAAAACAATTGCCGAATCCATGGAAGGTAAGTATGTTTGTATCCGAACACTGGACCTGGGTGGTGATAAGTTTCTTCCTTTTGAAGGTGTAGAGGAAGAACATAATCCTTTTTTGGGATGGCGTTCGATTCGAATTTCCTTACAGGAACTTGATGTTTTTAAAGCACAGTTGCGTGCAATATTGAGAGCGAGTCTTCATGGTAATGTTGGCCTGCTTTTCCCAATGATTTCCAGCCTGGAAGAGATTATAGATATTAAAGCAGTGCTGGCTGAATGCCGAGAAGAGCTGAAAGCTGAGGGGCTTAAATTGAAAAAACCTTTGCCCTTTGGAATAATGATAGAGGTGCCGTCTGCAGCAATTATGGCCCATCAATACATCGATCATGTAGACCATTTCAGTATCGGTACTAATGATCTTATACAATATACATTGGCTGTAGATCGAAATAATGAGAAAGTTGCACGATTTTATCAACCTTTGAATCCGGCTATTGTCCATTTAATTTACAAGACAATCCATACTGCCGAAACAGCAAAAAAGAGTGTTGCTCTCTGTGGTGAGATGGCTGGAAATCCTTTGTATACCGGTATGCTGCTTGGCCTGGGGCTGAGAGAATTTAGTATGAGCCCTCTAATGCTTCCTGAAGTTAAAAACAGAATCCGTGCTGTTACAATTGCGGAATGTGAACAATTGGCAGATAAAGTCTTACAACTGCCTTCTGCAGAGCAGATTGAAGCTGTAATATGGGACTTCCATAAAGAATGTAATCGGCGGCAGTCGGTTCCGGATATGAATGGGAATGCAGAGAATTTTATTAAAGAAAATACTTGACATAGACTGCTTAATATTTTACATTTGTGGTCTCATTTGGCGGCGTAGCTCAGCTGGTTAGAGCAGCGGAATCATAATCCGCGTGTCCGGGGTTCGAATCCCTGCGCCGCTACAGAAATGTGTTTAAGAGGCCTTGGAATTTTCCAAAGGCCTTTTTTATATGAGGATGCTACAGTGAATGATTTGCAGCATATTTTCTCACAATTCATTGAAAAGTATCAATTGTGTAATAATCAATCAAAGATTATAGTAGCTGTATCAGGTGGCCTGGATTCAGTGGTACTTTTTAATCTTTTCAAGCACTGGTCACCCAAAGAGCTTGTAATTTGCCATATGAATCATGGTCTGCGAGGTCCCGAAGCAGATGAAGATGAACGTTTTGTTCATAGTATGGCTGTACGGAACGATGTTCGTTTTTTCTCGTATAAAACTGATGTTGAAGCTTTGGCCTCGAAAATGAACATGTCAATTGAAGAAGCAGCGCGTATGGCCAGATTGACATGGTTGGAGCAGCTTGTCAGGTGTTTGGGTTTTGACGTTGTAGCACTGGGGCATCATGAACAAGATCAGACTGAGACTGTCCTGATGCACTTGATTCGCGGTGCTGGACTCAGGGGAGTGGCCGGAATCAGACCCGCTCGAGGGGTATTTATCAGGCCATTATTAGAATGTTCAAAGCAGGATCTGTATGAATATGCATCTGAACACAACATACTGTTTTCTGAAGATGTTACAAATAAAGACAGGAGATTTCTAAGAAACCGTATCCGTTTGGATGTAATTCCTGCACTAAACAAAGCAGCAGGTTTTCCTGTTTATTCTAGTGTTAACAGGTCTGCACAATGGATTCGTGAAGCTTATACGGATACGGAGATCGCTGTTGATAAGTATCTATCTCATGCAATTACACGTGTCTCAGACAGGGAATTATGGCTTGATATCAGTCAGTTTTTTAATTACTTTAAGTCAATTCAGAAATCAATCCTGATATCAGTCATCGAATCTTTTTACGAGGATATATACGGCGCTACATATCCTGAAATTGAACGTCTGTTAAATTTTGTGCTGAAAGGTAAAACAGATCAGACTCTTATAATTAATAATATCGGGATAACACGCAGTCATGACACACTGTTTATGGTGCGTATTGAAGAAAAAATTGAAAAGCGTGATGTTAAAATAAATAACAGTATCGAGATACCTGAAGCCGGCCTGGTTTTTGCTTGTAAATGGTGCTCTATGTCAGATAAAATAAATATTAATTCTCGGTCTGACACTGAATATCTTTCTGTTGGCAATGATGTGCCACAGTTATTTTTACGATCGTTCAAGCCCGGTGATCGTTTTATACCTCTCGGGTCCAGCTCATTTAAAAAAGTGTCTCATTTCTTTATTGACTGTAAAGTGAATCGCTGGAAAAGGCAACAAGTACCTATCATTGAAATAGACGGAGAGATTGCCTGGGTGGTCGGCTATAGGATAGATCAACGTTTTAAGATAACGCCGGATACTAAACGGATTTTGAAAGTATCAATTAAAACACTATAATTATCTATTTTTGTTATTAAATGTCAGTAACTTGAAAGAGGAATTATTTTATGACTGATAAAAAACGCGGAACTGACAACAAGTTCCCCTGGAAACGGACAACACGTACTCTCCTTTTCTGGATTTTATTGTTTGTCGGAATCATATACATTGTTCAGAAATTTAATCCGAATAATGTAAAAGAAGCTGAGATTACATACTCTAAATACAGACAGCTTCTACAGGACGGTGCCATTGAACAGGCACAGATAGTAGAAAATATATTCCATGGTAAGTTGAAGTACGATGATACGCTTATGCAAAATGGTGCTACCATAAATTATAATCGATTCATCGCGACTCTCCCTTTTATCGATCAGGAGATGGTCAATGTCTGGGAAGCCAAGGGTATTCGTTATGAATTCAAGAACAAGACTACGGCCTGGTGGGGTTATCTTGCGTATATGTGGCCATGGCTGTTGATTATTGTTTTTTACTTTTTCATATTCAGACGCATGCAGGGCGGCGGTGGTGGAAACCGTGGTATTTTCAGCTTCGGTAAATCTCGTGCCAAATTATTAACTGAAAATTTTTCCAAAGTAACATTTAAAGATGTAGCTGGTGCAGATGAGGCAAAACAGGAACTATCGGAAATTATTGATTTTTTGAAAGCTCCTGAGAAATTTCAGAGACTTGGCGGAAGAATTCCAAAGGGCGTACTTCTGTTAGGCCCTCCCGGAACCGGTAAGACCTTGCTTGGCAGGGCAGTAGCCGGAGAGGCAGCCGTGCCATTTTTTAGTATTTCCGGCGCAGATTTTGTGGAGATGTTTGTAGGTGTGGGTGCTTCACGTGTCCGTGACCTGTTTGAACAAGGTAAGAAAAATGCTCCATGTATTATTTTCGTAGATGAAATTGATGCTGTTGGAAGAACACGTGGTGCCGGACTGGGCGGTGGACATGATGAGCGTGAACAGACATTGAATCAGCTGCTTGTAGAGATGGATGGTTTTGAGGCCAATGAAGGTGTTATTTTGCTTGCAGCCACCAATAGGCCCGATGTGCTGGATCAAGCCCTGCTGAGGCCAGGCCGTTTTGACCGCCAGGTTGTTGTAGACAGGCCGGATGTCCGTGGGCGCGAGGGTATTCTCAAGGTGCATACACGCAAGATTCCTCTTGCCAAAGATATTGACCTTAAGACCCTTGCCAAGGGTACACCGGGTTTCTCCGGTGCGGATCTTGCCAATCTTGTTAATGAGGCAGCCTTGCTTGCAGCAAAGCGGAATAAGAAGAAAGTCTTCATGATTGAGATGGAGGCGGCCAAGGACAAGGTGATGATGGGTGCCGAAAGAAAGAGCATGGTGATAACCGAAGATGAGAAAAAATCTACAGCTTATCATGAATCCGGTCATGTTCTTGTCGCTTCATATATGCCTGATTCCGATCCTGTTCATAAAGTTACTATCATTCCCCGGGGCCGTGCCCTGGGTGTCACCTCGTTTTTGCCAATGGATGAAAAGCATAATTATACAAAGTCCTACTGCAACAGTGCCATTGCACATATGTTGGGTGGTCGTGCAGCTGAGATGGTGGTTATAAATGAACAGAGTACGGGGGCTGGTAATGATCTTGAAAGAGCAACCGATTTAGCCCGGAAGATGGTCTGTGAGTGGGGCATGAGTGAGAAGATGGGCCCCTTGACATTTGGTAAGAAACAGGAAGAAATATTCCTGGGACGTGAAATCGCACAACATCGTGATTATAGTGAGAATACTGCAATACAAATTGATGATGAAGTTAGAAGAATAATTATAGAGGCTGATGAACACGCCCGTAAGATTATAAAAGAACATCTTGATAAATTGCACCGTCTTGCAGAAGCACTCTTGGAACGTGAAACTCTTGATGGTGATGAAATTGAAATGTTGTTAGCGGGCAAGGCTCTTAAGCCAAAGCCGGAACCGGTAGAAATTGAAGAAGATGAAGAAGATGATGAACCTCAAACCCGTTGGCGTAAAAAAACCTATGGACCCAGTGGACGCCAAATTGGAGAAGAACCTATAGATTCACCAACTGCATAGGCACTTAAAAGATATAAAGTTATAGGGGATTAATGACGGATGCAGATCGACAAAAAAGGCAATTCGCATCGCTGAATAAACCAATCAGGCAAGCTGATAATCGTAGCAAATTGTCCGGCGGAATAATATTATATTTCGTAGCCGGTATTATGGCCGTGTTGATTTCTATAATTAGCGGGTGCCAAAAGACCGATGATACCCCTGTTGATAGATTGGCCATAATTCCTATTGCTGAAGGTGATAGTACATTATCAGTTGTTTTGGCGCAATCAGTATATAGAAAGATATCTGCCCTGGCGCAGCCCGGGCAGATTGTACTTTCATTGAATGATTTAAAGAATGGCCTTAAATACGGTGATCTTCGGAGTGAAGATACTGTTATAGAGGCAATGCTGCGTTTCAACCTGGAATCAGCGTTAATTATATCCTGTAGATCAGATAGTATTTTATCCACATATTGGTGTACCGCTGAAAATTCTCAAATCAAAGTATTTACAGATATCAGTAATGACATCACTGATATCCTGCCTGAATTTTTTAGATCGATCGGTGATCTGACCAGTCGCAAGTATATTGAATATCAATACGGACAAATATCAAACTTACAATTTGTAGAACACCGGGGACGTGGGCTATGGCAACAGTATAATACGCAGATGGACGAGGCTGTGTCATCCCTGCGTCTTGCTTGTAATTCATCATCATATAAAGTAGAAATTGTTCAGGATTTAATAGAATCACTTCTGGCATTATCCCTTGATATTTCTCTCCGGGGAGACAGTCCGGAACCTTTGTGGATAGAAATTGAAAAATTATTGCATGAGAATAAAGATCTTCTGCCTGATAGTATATATGAATGGCTTAAAGGCAGGCTCTACCTCTATCGCGGAAGATTGAACTGGGCTGCCGAATCATTGAAACGAGCATATGATACAGGTGGTGAGCATCCTGCCCTGCTTTTCGATCTGGCCAGATTACATCCCTCACGCTGGCCAGAGATGAAGGCAAAATCAGCTATTGCTCTTTTGGAGAGAGTGCTCAAGTTGAATCCAGTAGACCTTTCCGCTGCAATAACGCTTGGAAACTGGTATTTCGGTAAAAATAAATCTGATGCGGCAGAGGGTGTTTATAGACAGTTTCTTCATTGTTCGCCAGATAATGTTGATATATTGACTGCAATGGGCCGAATCTATGTTCTAAGAAATGAAGCTGTTAAAATTATTGAAATTTACAGTAGAGCTATAGAGATTGATCCCGGTTCCACAGAAGCTTATTATAATCTTGGTATAGCATATTTTAATTCTGATCGTTTTGATGAAGCCGGGAGGTTTTTTAAGCATAGTCTGAACCTTGGCGGTACTCCAGATAATTATCTATATCTTGCAAGATTGGCTGAGCTTGACTGTGATACAGTAGAGGCTATTAATATGTATAGATTACGCCTTGAACACAGACTTAATGGTGATGACAAATTTGCCATGGAAGCCCGAAAGCGTTTGAGAAAGATGCTGAATAGCGGAGACTATAAATAGTGAGTGTTGTCAGGATTATACAATATGCTTCTGTGCAAAGGTTGAAACTTGATCTTCCGATGCTTCAAGCGGAATTATTACCAAAGGATTTTCCTGAACCCGGAATAGCGGTGATTTTTGAACATTTGAACAACGATGAGTATAGATATTTGGATTTAAGTCTGTCTCCGGTTGTGCTCGCTGCACCTGATAATAGTTGTGTAATATTGGGGCAAAGTTTCTTTTTCCAGGAATGTAAGAATCGGTTGGATCAAAAAAGGAAGATCGTCCGGCAATTTATATCTGCATGGGACAGTTTTTTTACCAGGGTTGACTTTTCTCTGAGATGTCGCAGCAAGGTAATATCTCTTACAGGCCGACCGCTGATAATGGGTATTTTAAATGTAACACCTGATTCATTTTCGGATGGCGGCAAGTTTATAGACCTCGATCTTGCTTTGCAGCATGCCTATAAGATGGTTGAAGAAGGTGCTGATATTATTGATATAGGTGGAGAATCATCACGTCCGGGAGCCACTGCTGTAGATAAAAATGATGAACTGGCTCGGGTAATCCCGCTAATTCAGGCCTTAAGCTCCAATCTTGATATCCCATTATCAATCGACACCTGCAAATCTGATGTGGCGGAGGCTGCAATCAATGCTGGTGCTGATATTGTAAATGATATCAGCGCATTATCTGCCGATGAAGGGATGGCGGATGTGATTTCAAGACTTGGAGTCCCGGCTGTATTAATGCATATGAAAGGGACACCCGGCACAATGCAATCCAACCCGCATTATGATGATATGCTTGGTGAAATATTTGCCAGTCTGCAATCATCAATCGATTATGCTATTTCTGTAGGTGTGGAACGGAATCAATTGATTATAGATCCGGGAATCGGATTTGGTAAACTTATTCCGGATAATTTTGTACTATTAAGGCGATTGAAAGAATTTTCAGCCATTGGCTGTCCAATATTAGTGGGGGCATCAAGAAAATCATTCATAGGATGGGCTCTTAATAAACCTGAAACACAACGTCTTTCCGGTTCACTTGCAGCTGCTGTGGCAGCAACGTTGGCAGGGGCCCATATATTAAGAGTACATGATGTGGCGGCATCAAGAGAAGCTGTTGAAATTGCATGGCAAATCAAGAAGTCGCAGCAAGTAAATGCAGGTAATGAACAATGGATCTAAACTTTATCATATTTCACATTGGCTTTCTCCCGGTGGGTTTGGTAGACATTCTGGATATTCTGCTTATCTCATTTATACTATATAAAGTATATTTTGTCATGCGCAGAACACGTGCTATTCAGATGTTTATCGGATTAATGATTATTTTTGTTATTTCATTTATTACACAAGCATTGCATATGCAAGGCGTTTCATGGATTTTCAGCAGCTTGCATACTGTATGGATAATTGCATTTGTAATACTTTTCCAACCTGAACTCAGACGCATACTGACTGTCATGGGGCAGAGTCGCATTATCAGATATTTTACACGCGAACAACGTAGTGAAGTGATGAATGAAGTGGTTCGTGGTACGGTTGAACTTTCAAGGCGCGGGTATGGAGGCCTTATTGTCATGGTTAGAGATACAGGCATCAAGACTGTTGTTGAAACTGGCGTTCCTATACAGTCATTAGTATCTTCATCATTGATGGTTTCTATCTTCAACCCACGTTCACCCTTGCATGATGGTGCTATCATTATTCAGAACGACACCATTGGAGCTGCTAAATGTATCCTGCCATTGTCAAAAAATCCTGGTCTGGAGCGTAGATTGGGTACGCGACATCGTGCTGCTATTGGATTGACTGAAGAGTCTGATGCCCTGGTTGTAGTTGTTTCTGAAGAATCAGGAGCCATATCAATTGCTGAAAACGGTGAGATGGTCAGAGGACTTGATTTCGAAACTTTGCAGGCAGCATTGGATTCAGGTATGAAATTTGGTGGCCTGAGACGGTCACACAATTCATAGGAGCGTTATGATATCTCTAAAATTCAAATATTTTATATTGATATTAATATTTTGTAATTCAATGTTGAGCATCGGGCAGGTAGAGTGGACAAGATCTGACAGCAGCCATGTGTGCTGCATGGTAAACTTTCTTACAACGCCGGTTTCATCTTTGAATAATGAATACAAGGTAAGTGATAGACAACGCATATATATTAAATCTCAATCCGCTGATGTATCCATTTTAATAAAAACTCAAATTTCCAATGCAGTGCCAGTTTCAAGAAATCGAGTTATTGAAGATATTGCCATGGGGCTTCAGCAGGATAATAATAGCATTGCGCCCGTTTCAACGCTGCCAACATCATACTTCCGGAAAAAAAGAATTGGACATCTGAATGGCTGGTTTTATCACCAGATAGATCTACGATCTATTATCCGGAAAAATGAATTATGTTATGCAATATCCGACTTGACATTGGATATAAGTGGAGAGAATATAGTTTCAATAATTCATGGAGAAATTCCGCTGAAGCTGCTGCTCCCTGTACCACACAGCACTGTATCCAAAGTTGTTCCTGCATTACAAATATCTGACGAACGTTTGAAGATGAGCGTGGATTCATCCCGTATTGTCTGGATTCCTCGAAGTTTACTTAAGGAATCAGGGTGGCGGGTAGGTGATATTGATCCCAGGTATATTAAGGTTTCTTGTCAGGGGCGTGAAGTTCCAGTAGTTGTATCCGGTGAGAATGATGGTCGTTTAGACAGAGAAGACGGAATTGAATTTTTTGCGCACGGCTTATGGCAACTTGATAATAACGGTATGAAACAGAAACCAATCTACGCAGATGAAAATATATATTGGATTGAAATTTCCAATGTTCCGGGACTTCGTTTGGGTCAGGAAGCAGCTTTTGGTTCCACCAGACCGGCCTGGCAGACCCGTTATCCGCGCTCTGCACCAGTAACTATTCATATTGAAGAGAATATAAGATTTCACCGACTGCCATATGCTGTAAATACGTTGCCTGAAGATCATTGGCTTATGAGTTCAGGAATTATCGGTGGTGATAAAAAGGCCATAGATTTTATGGTTGAGCAACCCGATGAATATGCATTTCAAAGTGCCAGGCTTCGCGGCCGAATGAGATCTCAAACCCAGAAGCCAGGTGTATTTGACCTTGATATATTTATTAATGATAAATTTTTAACAACAGCAACATGGAGTGGTAACTCTCAAATATTATTTGATATTGATAATATCAGTCCTAATGAGATTAATCCCGGAAAGAATTCCGTAACACTTGTAAACAAATCAGTTGAAGGGGCTTTGGCCGTAATTTATGTAGATGCCCTGGAGCTCAGCTATCCTCGTTTACTCAAGGCAGATAAGAATAGTATAAATTTTAATCCTCCCGGCAATACCGTAGGGCAATGGGTACGTTATGAAGTTGAAGGCTTTGCAGAATCTGAAATCAGAGTCATGAAACCCGGGATTTCCATGCTCTATGGTTTGGAAATTGATACACGTACAGATACAACCGGAGAAATCACTTATCGTCTTGCTTTTGAAGATGAGATCATTGATACGGATATTGAGTATTATGCATACACGCTTGATTCAAGATGGACACCGGACAGTCTTATCACAGTTACATCGATCGATTTGTATCAGGAAGCTCAAAATGCAGATTATCTGGTAATTATACCAGATGATTCTCTGGGCGCAGATATCCTGCAGCCATTGATAGATTCGCGCAAAAATCAGGGATTCATACCAGCCATACTGCGCTATAATGATATTGTAGATGCATATAATTTTGGTATTCCACATGCCAGGGCCATCAAGAATTTTCTTGATATTTTATACAGGCAACGTCCTCTTCTGCAACGATATGTGATGCTTGTAGGAGATGGCCATTACAACTACAGAATCAATACGGGAGAGACTAATCTCATCCCGACACCTATGTATGCAACTTACAAATTCGGGGCTGCGGCTGCCGATCACTGGTATGTCTGTCTTGATGGAGATGATGCAATTCCTGAGATGGCTATTGGCCGGATTCCTGTTTCTTCTGTTGATGAACTTGAGACTGTAGTTGCCAAGCTGGTCGATTATGATCAACAGGGCCCCGCTCCCTGGAGGAACCGATATCTGCTTATAGGTTCAGGCGGACATAATGATATTTTCCGGAAACAATCTGAAAATCTCATTTCCAATGTTTTAGGCCATACAATGACGCCGGAAAGACTATATCTTGCCGGATCCTTGAGTGATCCCTATGTTGGCGGAACAGAAGATCTGCTGCGGCATTTGAGAGACGGTGTCTCAATTGTTAATTTCAGGGGACATGGTGGCGGAGCCATTTGGGCAGATGCCGGTTTGCTGGATCTGGATGATATTCCATTATTGGAAAACCGGAAAAAGTTACCGTTTATTAGCAGTATGACCTGTTTTACTGCCGATTTTTCTTCAACCCGGTCATGTTTGGGTGAGGCTATGCTCTGCGATACGGACGCAGGTGCCGCTGCTCTGTGGGGTGCTTCCGGTGTGGGCTGGGTATATAATGATTTTTATCTTCTCAAAGAACTCTATGGACTCATCACCACACATCCTGATTATCCAATGGGGCTGTTGATACAAATGGCAAAGTCCGAATATCTGGATAAATATTACAGTAATTTAGCTCTTGGAGAAGTATATCAATATAATCTGCTGGGTGATCCTGCAATGCGGCTTGGAATACCCAGTATAAAGCTTGACATTAATCTTGATTCTAAAGTCAAAAATGATGGAGAGTCACTGCTGATATCAGGGCAAACTACCGAATCATATCTGAATATAAAAACAGAGATAACTAAAAAAGGTCTTCACACTCTCACCGTGTCAGATGAGATGATATCGGGAGGCACATGGCAGCTTAATCAGGGCCTGCCTGTTGATTTGGAGCCACAGAACAACGGTGTAAGGCTTTATGCATGGAATAGTGAGACTGGTTACCACAGCAGTGCTTTCCTGAACTTTAATCTGGATGAGGCCTATTTTGACTCATTATTATTATCTCCCGGAATGCCTTTGCCTGGAACACAGTTCAGGATAACAGCTCTGGTTGAAGGTAACGATGGAATCAAACAGGCATGGTGTAATCTCATCCATCCGGTTCAAGACAGCCTGGCAATGCAACCTGCAGAAAAGGCGGGCATGTTTCAATCCACGGAAATCGGGCCTTTTGATCCTGGAAATACTGTAATTTTTTCTATTGGAGTTATAGATGGTCTCGGGCGCAGCTCCATAAGTGATACTGTTACTATCCGGCTTATGTCGCAGATCGATCTGGCAGTCAGAGGATTAGACTTTGTAAGTGATGATAAAATTGTAATGCAATCAACAATACTTAATTTTGGTGATACTCCTGCAGAAAAAGCCATTGTCCGTTTTTTAATTTCGGAATTAAACTGGACGCATGATGATACGGTCTCGATTGCCGGGGGAGAGAGTATTGTCGCAAAAGTAGCGTATCCTCCTTATATTGGCAGAAAGACCGTAAAAGTTCATGTTGATCCTTTGCTGCAATTGGCCGAGACGCAGATTAAAAATAATATATCAATTCAGAGTATGGAAAATAGTAAATTTTATATTTCACCTGAAAATGGTAGTGAATTAAATGGAAACGGACCATTTTATGTTGGTTTAAATAATGAAGTAATGATAAATGTTCCGCCACAGGCTGTGCATAGTAAGATTATTCTTAACCTTGAAAGAAATCTTTCAGGCAGCGATATTCATCCTGTCTACAATGTTAAATTTAGTGCTGCGGAAGAGAATGTACAACTTACAAAATCTGCATCCATATTTATTTCTACGCAAAATACTGACACCACCGACTATTCACAGATATATCATAGACTTAATGATTCTGATCCATGGATAGCTATAAATACCACACGGAATGATACGGCGTTTTCTGCAGAGATTGTTCAGAGTGGTTTTTATCAAGTTCAGCACAATGGAGATCAAACACCTCCGCAAATAGAGATACAGGTTGAAGACCAGCTCTTCGGCAATGGTAGTTATGTTTCCAGTACAGCTAAAATTCATATACTTCTTGAAGATGAATCCGGTGTCGATATGCGTACAGGCGCACTCCGTATATACATCAATGGCTCATTATTACCGGAACAGTCAATTATGATGGCTGATTCTTTGAGTGAATTAAGACATGTAATGGTCTCAATTCAGCCACGACTTGCATCTGGGGAGCATGAAATCTCCGTTGAAGCTGCGGATATTCATGGAAATCTTGCTTTGGGTGAACCAATTGCCTTTAAGATGGCCAATGGCTTGAAGATAGAATATCTGGGTAATCATCCCAATCCGTTTAAAAGAGAGACTGTATTTGTATATAATTTAACAGACGGTGCCAGAAGTGTCAGCATTAAAATTTATACAACCGATGGCCGTTTAATAAAAACATTTGATGATGCTTTACTGGCTGGTGCTGATTATCATGAAGTAAGATGGGATGGCATGGATGAATGGAATGAGCCGGTTGCTAACGGTGTATATTTCTTCCGTATTAAAGCCAGAGGATATTCCAGAACAGATGAATTTACCGGTAAAATAGCCAAAATTCGTTAGGAGGAGATTCATTGCGTCGTGTATTGGCGGTTATAATATTTGTATTTATGGCTCAATCGACAGTGACTGCACAGGACTATGCTGCATCATTTTTGAATATTGGAGTTGGTGCCAGAGGATTGGGCATGGGTGGAGCTTTGGTCGCCCTTAGCGATGATGTAAATGCATTTTTCTGGAATCCGGCAGGTTTGGGATTAATTACTCAAAAGCAAGCTGCCGGTATGTATGGCCCTCAGTTTGGAAGTCTGCAGGACCCCCTGGCGACATTTCACCATTTCGGGGTCGCTTTTCCTATGCCACGCGGTGCTGTAGTTGCAATCAACTGGGTACGTTTGGCTGTTGAAGATATTCCCATCTATTCTGAATTGCGCGGTAATTCTTTCTGGGATAGATTTCATGATCCCTCATTGCGTCCTACAGGTACACCTGAAGGTAGTATGGCAGATGTAGAAGATGCATTGTTCTTTTCATTTGCCTTGAATAACAAAAAAATATTTGATCTTGGTTGGGATTTTCATAAAATTGATGTAGATATTCCCTTGGGTGTTACACTGAAATGGTATAGACAAAAGATCGGTGAACACTCTGCATCCGGCCTGGGAATTGATGCCGGTGCCATGATCAGATTTTCTTTAGGAGAATTTTTTGGTACACAGAGACTTGGCCGCATGGCCTTTGGTTGTAAATTACAGGATTTAGTTGGATCAAAATTAACATGGGATACAAGACATCAGGACGCCATACCATTAAATTTTCGTATAGGATTTTCATATACTCATCAGCTCCATTGGGCTGATAGCCGCATCAGCATCGCCTATGATCATGAGAGCCGCTTCACAGGGCTTAATCACTGGGGCGTTGAGTGGAGAGGATTTAATTTTTTGTCTTTGCGGGCGGGAATAAACAGTAAAGAATTTACATGCGGAGCCGGTTTTTTTATTTGGAAAATCCAGGCTGATTATGCCTTTCTCAGGCATGAATTAGATGCATTGCATAGAATCAGTTGTCAAATCAGACTTTAATGGAGAGCGAATATATGCGACCAGTTTTTCACTTGCTATTAGGAAGCTTATTGCTTATCTTAGCGTGTCGTAATCAATCAACTAATAGTGGTATAAAACCCGGTGCTGTGCAGATTCCTACAGCCAGTGAGGATGCAAGTTGGATTGAACGCGGTATTGATGCCATACCTGAAGCAGATGCCATATTTATTGAGTGGATTCCTGCAGATGACGGATTGGCAGCTGCCTTTGAGATTTTTCGTAATGTAGATGGCAGTAATTTTATTAATATCTATACTGCCAACAGCAGTGATACGTCTTTTATTGATTATGCTGTAGATGTTTATAAGCGTTATGCCTATGTTATTGTATCCTTAGATGAGGATCGTAATTCCGGAACAGCATCTGACACGGTATCATATCGTTTATTATCCAAGGCGATAAATCTACAAGCTACAAAATTAGCTGTCCCTGTATTTAGCTGGGTAGATGCCAATCAGCCTACGCAAGCGTTTTACAATGTCAGAGTGATGGATTCGCGGACCATGGGTCAGATATGGAATGCGGTGATCCCTTCTACATATTCAGCTGATAGAGAGAGTGTAATATTTAATTCTGATAATACTGCCTCGATTAATCAACTTGAACAAGGTGTTGATTATTTGTGGCGGATAGATATTCTTGGTTCTGAGGCTAATTCCGGTTCAGAGAGCGCATGGCAGATTGTATCAATTCAATGAGGGGCATATGAGAAATTTAAAATCCGGAGCGATTAAATTTTTTCTGCTAGCATATTGTCTTACAGCACTCCAACCGCTTCTTGCCCAACAGGGTAGGCAATTGCCTGGTCAGGGACGAGCTGCACAATACTATCTGGGAAGTGACGATGAACTGCTGGTTCCTGTAAATATCTGGGGTTTTGTGCGTCAACCAGGGCAGTATATGGTGCCAAATAAGACTGATTTAATTACGCTTTTGTCGTTTGCAGGCGGACCAACAGAATATGCAAAGATGAGCAAAATAGAGATAGTTCGCAGCGATGCAAAGATTGGTAATATGGTAATACCCGTTGATGTTAAAAAGTATCTTGAGACAGCAGATCCGGTGCTCATACCAATGCTCCGTCCCGGTGATACAATTATTGTCAAGGGTACTACTATTTTTTGGATACAGCGATTTTTTGAATTCTTAGGCAAATTAGTAGTATTCGGACAGATACTTTATTTTGTAGCAATTTCAAATGAATATTTAAAAAGAGACTAGAGGTATAATTATAATGAAGGGTGTCGTACTAGCAGGCGGTCTCGGGACAAGAATGCATCCCCTGACAAAGGTGACTAATAAGCATCTTTTGCCAATTTATAATAAACCTATGATTTACTACCCAATTGAGACCTTGATTAATGCCGGTATCAATGATATATTAATTGTAACAGGCGGCAGCAATTCAGGGGACTTTCTGAAACTTCTGGGTAATGGTAAGCAGTTTGGCCTTAAACACATTAATTATACCTATCAAGACGGTGAAGGCGGCATTGCAGATGCACTGCGTCTTGCACATGATTTTGCCGATGATGGACCCATCACAGTTATTTTAGGTGATAATATAATTGAGGGATCTATAAAACCTGCAGTTGATGGATTTTTATCACAAGGTGGTGGAGCAAAAATTTTGCTCAAAGAAGTAGAGGATCCGGAACGTTTTGGCGTTGCTGAACTTGATGGCAAGAGAATTTTATCCATTGAAGAAAAACCAGCACACCCAAAATCAAGTTATGCGGTTACCGGTGTCTACATGTATGACTCATACGTATTTGAAATAATAGAAACGTTGAAACCTTCAGAACGAAATGAGATGGAAATCACAGATGTCAATAATGCCTATATTCGCGAGAGTAAATTGACATTTGATATTTTAGATGGCTGGTGGACTGATGCCGGCACTTTCGAATCTTTGTTTAGAGCAAATTGCCTTGTTGCAGGGAAATATGAGTAATTGTATTTTATTGGAAAGGTGAAATTGCTCCGAATTTTTAATTTGTCGGTACAGATGTGCCGGTGTAATCGCGATCACCGTCTATATCAGAATGCGATAGTTTGACATATTATTGGCGGTGTATAGTTTACAACGGCATAAATGGCCAATCATGTAGCCTTGGGAGGAACGTGATGCGTCGTATTACTTCAATATTGATTTTGTTGGTGCTTTTGTCAACAGGATCTGCTGTTGCCTCAGATAAATTGGGTGGTAATGGACTGATTTATGTTAATTCTGCCCAAAATATCTCTGCAGGGCACTTGCAATTATTTGCAGGTACGCGGTTTTTCGGGAAAATAATGGGTGGTAATTACGCCTATACTCTTTGGAATGTTCAAGGCTTCACTGCTTTGACCTGGGGCGTTAATTCCAACCTGGAGTTCACATTTGCGCCAATTGTCTACCAGGATACTAATAATAGTGAAGGAAACAGCCTTGATGGTGCTGCCAATGCGCCCGATGATATCTTCCTCAAAATGAAGATGGGCAATTTTCACGGAGACAAGAGTCCATGGTATATGGGTGGACAACTTGGTATTAGAATTCCTACGGCTGAAGCCCATAATATTATATTTGAACCTTATTCAGCAGGCGGGCTGGAAATTGGTGTAACCGGGCTTTTATCCTACTTTTCAAATCCTTCTTTTCTTGATGAAGGTTGGTCTTTTCATGCCAATCTCGGATATTTAAATCATAATGATGTAGGTAAAGAACTGTCAAAAAATACCCTGGCAAAAACTCCGGGTTCTATGAGCAGCGAACTGTTAATAGGGGCCGGTATGCGCTTTCCTGCCGGTAATTTTGATTTTTCTGCCGAACTCAATGCAAGAACCTTTTTAACACGGCCGCCTGAAGCTGCATATTCACGGGAATTTGTCTCTTATTTAACAGGTGGTGTATACTATAAGCCATACAGGTGGCTAACATTTGAGATGGGCCTGGACATCAGGCTGTTCTCCGGTGAAGATGTTACTGATTATACACTGGTTAATCGCGTACCGGATTTCCCCAATTATCCTGTATGGCGCGGCCAGCTTGGTGTCAAGATTAATTTATTACCAACATCATATTTCAAAGTTGCAGAAAAAAGTAAACTTGAAAGAAAAGCTGCTGACAGACAGCGTATGCTCGAAAGACTTATGCAGGGCGATCAACAGGGTATAAATGCCGATGACGAGCTGAACCGGGTTAGAACAGAGAGAGAAAAAGTCGAATCGGAATTAAGACGTCTGAGAAAATTACTTGAACAGGAAAAGAAGAAGAAAAAGAAGATCGAATAATAAGCAGAGCCATTTTTATATACGCCCTGTCCGCAAATGCGGATAGGGCTTTGTTTATCCAATGACATTATGCAGGTATAATTTATGAAGTATTTTAAGAACATTGCGTATATTGCAATTATTTGCGTGGCAGTATTGCCCAATGTAGCTATCGGTCAGGAGCATGATGAAGTCAGGCAATTCCAATATGCTGAAAAGCTTAGTAAAGACGAACTCTACGATTTAGCTGCCATTCAATATGCTGAATTTGTAAGAATTTTTCCCAAAAGTGCTAAAACAGCTGAGGCTCGCTATAAACAGGCTGAATCCCTATATTTTTCCGGTAAATACGCTGCTGCCAGAGATGCTTTCATGGCACTCATTATCTTCCATGCAGAGTCTCCGTATGCAGCGGAAGCTCAATTTAAGATTGCAGAAACTTTGGAAAAAGAAGGTAGATTTATACCTGCAGCAAAAAGTTTTTATAGAATATTTGTATATTATCCTGATCATAAACGAGCGGCTGAAGCTCTACTCTACGCTGCCATCAACAGAGAAAATGCCAAGAATTTTAGTTGGGCAGAACCTCTTTACAGGCAGATTGTTCTCTCATATGGCGGTACAATAGAGAGTGCTGAAGCTGTTTTCGCTCTGGCAGCAGGTTTAGCTGAACGTGGAGAACGGCAAGAAGCCATAGCACTATATCAGCAGTTGATCGATCATCCCATAAGAGAGGGAGATACTGCACTGGCACTGAAGGATTTGGCACCGTTAGCCATTCTGGAAGGGCAATGGACCAAGGCTGAAGATGCCTATAACAGATTAATTGAAACATCACAAAGATCCGAATTACAACAATATGGATATATAGGTAAAGCCCGTATCGCTACAAGTCTCGATAAGATTGATGAGGCAAGGGTCTCACTGAAAAAGGCCATTATAGCTGAGGATATTCAGAGCCTGTATGCTCAGGCTGATCTGGGCAGATTGGAAGCAGGAGAGATGAATTCTCAGGCAGCAGTTACAGCTTATAAAAATGTACTGGAATTTTCCTGTTATTCTGATGCAGCGGAAAGAATTTTGGAGGCCACTTCATATTTAATTCACGAGAAGGAATTTTCCAATGTTGGTGAAATATGCAGGAAGATATATTCAGATACCACACTTGCTAAAAATTTAGCTGCAAAAAATCTGTTGACACTTGTATTTTTAGAGAGGCAAAAAGGTAATTATAGAGATGCTGTTATTCATTGTGACAGTTTCCTGGAAAATTATCCGGATCATATGCTCTCAGTCCACCTTGCTCTGGGGCGTGCACAAATTCTCATTCATAATTTGGATGCAATGGAAGCCGGATTAGCCGGATTGCGTCTCCTTATGCAGGATCACCCTTTACATCATCTACAAGATGAGGTTCATTATAATTATGCCAAAGGTGCATTGAAAGCAGGCTTGAATGGTGATGCACTCCGTTCCTTGGAATGGATAATCACTCATAAGCCATGGAGCCGTTTTGCTGTTGATACTCAACAATTATTATCAAGAATTAGCAGCGGCCACCAACCTGATTGGCTGAAAGTTATGGACATTCTAACAGAATCACACTCCGGAGAAGATGCAGCCTTTCGCTCCAGGGCAATAGGTATAGATTTGCTTGAGCAGGGTCATGCTGTAGCGTCCAGACATTTTCTGGAAAAAGCCATATCACTCTCTCCTGATGCAATCTGGGCAGATAGTGCACGATATGCAATTGCTGAAGCTCAATTTGCAATTGATCCGGCATCCGCATCAACGGCATTTGGATGTGCTGCAAATGATATTACTGATAAATTGCTCAAAAACAAAGCATTTGCCAGACTTGCACTTCTGGATACTACAGTTACTGTACAGCAGTTAACTGGTATTATACAGTCAGTCAATGATGATAATATAATAGATCCTCTACGCCTGAAAATGGCAGAAATGTATTATTTATCTGAAGATTTTATTTTAGTTGACAGCCTGTTTGCACTGCTTGAAAACTCTTCAGATTTAGAGGTTCGCGAATCCGTTGTTTTTCTGAATTACCAACATCATGTGCATATAAATAATCCGGCAATTACAGACTCCTTGTTGTCAATTTACCTGGAACGTTTCCCTTCAGGTCGTCATTGGCCTCAAATGAAATATATAGCATTAAAGACAGATGGAAATCCTGAAGAGTGGCAATCTTTCATCAATATGTGCTCACAGACTGTTTGGTCAGACAGTGCAAGGCTGGAACTGGGAAATTATTTAAATCGCCAAGGGAATTACCACGAGGCAGAGACAGTTTTTAAAACAGCATTGCTGCTTGAAATATCAAAACAGACAGCTTATGAAGTTGGTTTAATCCACGATCGACCCCAATTAGCACCAGCATTTAAGAGAGGTCTTGCAGAGAGTTATCTTGGGCAGAAAAAATCCGGGCAAGCAAGATTATTGCTTGAGGAAGCCATGTTCGGCGCAATTGATCCGGCAATGAAGAAATGGGGCTGGTCTGTTCTGGCTGCTCTTTCCGAACAGGTAGATGAAGTTGACAGGGCTGCTTGGTATTTAAGCCAGTCCGCAGAACATTTTCCATCAGATTTATCATTTAATAAGCTTGCCGAACTATATTTTAAATATCAACGTTTTGCAGAGGCGAGAGATATCTACAATCGTATGGTGAAGGAGAAAATAGGAAATCAGGCCTATGTAGCTTCTGAAATTATCACATGTCTTTTGCGCGAGGGGAAAATATCTCAGAGTACCACGTATTTTACACAGTTTAAACAGATTCATAAAAAAGATAAACAATATAAATATTATGAAGGGCTCTATCATCTTGAAAAGGGTAAGGCATTAGCAGCAGCCAAGCGTTTTGATGCTGCTGAACAATCACTCAAGAGTGCAATAAAATCAAAGCAGCAAGCCATATTACCAGAAGCGGAAGTTGAACTGGGACGCACATATTTAATTATGGCTCATATAGATGAAGCCCTGGAAATACTGACTGCCATACCTGATAAATATCCTGATAATCCTGCAATTACAAAAGCGTATTTCTACATGGCACAGCACTATGAAAATTCAAAGCAATTTCCAAATGCAGTGTATGCATATCGTAATGTTATAGATAAAGATATTGACCCCATTACACACAAATTGACCTTGCGCAAGTTGATTGAATGTAATGAAAAGATCGGGCAAGTTGATGCAGCCATGGCTGCTACAAGGAGATTCATAAGAGAGTATCCCTATGATAGTGCTAAACTTGATATGGAGATACGGATCGGTTCGCAATACAAATCTCTTGCAGAATATACGAGAGCTATTGAGATATTCAAAAGGCTCAGGCCTGTAGCAGATCCTGATAATGAGGCATATATACAATATAATATCGGTGAATGTTATGCAGCCATGGGACTTTGGGAAGAAGCTGCATTTGAACTATTAAAGGTCAGTTATCTATCCAAGGATACAAAATTTCCATGGAAAACAACTGCATTATACCGTGCAGGAACTGCATATTTAAAATTGAATCAGCCGGATCAGGCAAGACTTTTGTTTCAAAAAGTTGTACGGAAAGATGGTGCAGAAGGGCAGTTTGGTCGTTTTGCACGTATGAGAATAGCAGAAATTGATGCAGGAACTGCTGAGTAGGAGGCTCTGATAGTGTTTAACTTAAAAGGATTACCGTTTCAGGCCATGATAGATGCTGCTTTGTCTGAAGATCTTGGCAACTATGGTGATTTGACATCTGATGCTGCTGTACCGGATTCGGTAATTGGAGAAGCAGTATTATTGGCCAAAGAAACAGGAATTATTGCAGGTCTGCCGGTTGCTGAAGCTGTCTTCAAAGAAGTTGATCGTAACATTGTAGTCGATTGGCTAAAATTGGATGGGAATCGCGTTGAGGCAGGAGATGTGATAGGATATATTAAAGGTTGTTTGCAGGCAATTTTAACTGCAGAACGTACAGCCTTAAATTTTTTGCAGCGCCTCTCCGGCATTGCGACTATCTCATCAATTTATAAAGAGGCGATTAAGGGGACAGAAGCCATTGTGCTCGATACCCGTAAAACTACTCCCGGATTTCGGGCTCTGGAAAAATACGCCGTACGTCTGGGCGGTGCATCAAACCATCGTATGGGATTGTATGATATGATTATGATAAAAGATAATCATATTGATGCAGCCGGCGGCATTCAAGCAGCAGTTGATGGTGTAAGAAGAATGCTTTTAGAACGTAATATTTCCGTGCCCATTGAGGTTGAGACACGGAATATATCTGAAGTACATTATGCACTTAATGCCGGAGCTGATCGAATTATGCTCGACAATATGTCTATTGATATGATGACGCAAGCTGTAGCCCTTATTGCAGGAAGAGCTGAAGTTGAAGCTTCGGGTAATGTGAATCTGGAAACTATCCGCAAGATTGCAGAAACAGGTGTTAATTTTATCTCTGTTGGCGCACTTACTCATTCGGTTAAAGCACTTGATTTATCTCTGAAAATTCATACTGTATAATTATTTTTCGTCATAACGAAAAATAGCGTGTTATTCATTAGCATTTCTGTAAAATTATTACCAATATATTCCTTGAATTTCCTTTTGATTTTCTATAACTTGTAAGGCTTCTTTCAATTTTTCATTATCCATGTTAGTGGAGGAAATAAATGGTAGAAATCAGGTTTCATGGAAGAGGCGGACAAGGAGCAGTAAAAGCATCGGATGTTTTGGCGATGGCCGCATTTTTAGAGGGAAAACAGGTTCAATCTTTCCCTTTCTTTGGTGTTGAAAGACGCGGTGCTCCTGTGACCGCATTTACACGCATCAGTGATGATCAGATAAGGATTCATTGTTATATTTATGATCCTGATGTGCTTGTTATTTTAGATCCTACGTTGATTGGTGCAGTACCGTTGACAGATGGTTTGCAACCCAATGGAAAGATTATCATAAACACTCAACGAAAACCCGAAGAGTTTGATTTTTCGGGTACAGAGAATCCGAGTGTTTATACAGTGGATTGTTCCAGTATTGCATTAAAACACGGATTGGGCAGCGAGGCTGCACCAATTGTTAATACTGCAATTCTCGGGGCTGTAGCTAAAGCTACCGGACTGGTTGGTATCGATTCTATAGCCGAATCGATTATGGAAAAGATTCCTGTCAAACAGGAAAAAAATGCTGAAGCTGCCCGAGAGTCATTTGCGCAGCTGATGGGTTAGGGGGGATGCATATGACTAAAAAAGATGATCAAAAACCCATCGTGTTTGAAGGTGCTTCAGATATGCCGCCAATGTCTGCCTCACAGGGTAGTATGAGTGTCAATAAAACGGCATCATGGCGTTCTATTCGCCCTATTATTCATGAAGAAAAATGTAAAAGCTGTATGATCTGCTGGAAATTCTGTCCGGAACCGGCCATATTTCCAACAAGTCCACCCACGATAAATTATGATTATTGCAAGGGTTGTGGCATTTGCATAGAAGAGTGTCCATTTGACGCTATCACAAGTGAAAAAGAAGGTAAGTAGGGGGGCGGCATGAAGAGAGTTTTAACAGGTAATTACGCTGCTGCCTATGGTGCCACGGCCGCAAAGGTCAACGTGGTTGCAGCTTATCCCATTACACCGCAGACTACTATTGTAGAGATTCTCTCTGAAATAGTGGCAAACGGTGAACTTAATGCGGAATTCATTAAAGTTGAATCCGAACATTCAGCATTAGCAGCTTGTATTGGTGCTCAATCTGCAGGTGCACGTACTTATACGGCTACATCTTCTCAAGGTCTTGCGTTGATGCATGAGTTGATTCACTGGACAGCCCGTGCAAGGCTGCCTATTGTTATGACCAATGTAAACCGTGCTCTGGGCCCCGGATGGTCAATATGGGCCGATGCAACAGATTCTGTCTCTCAGCGCGATACCGGTTGGATGCAGGTATACTGTGAGAATAACCAGGAAGTATATGACACAACCTTGATGGCATATAAAATCAGCGAACATGCAGATATTTTACTTCCGACACTGGTCAACCTGGATGCATTTTTTCTTTCTCATACATCTCAGGTTGTAGACATGATTGACCAGGATCGAGTTGATGCGTTTTTGCCGACTTATGCACCGGAATACAAGCTGGATATTGATAATCCTCGTTCTTTCGGATCATTGACCTCGCCTGATCATTATTATGAGTTCTCATATAAGATGCATAAGGCGCATGAAGCTGCTAAACAGATTATTCCTGAAGTGCATGCTCAGTTTGCCAAAGAGTTTGGTCGTGAATACGGCATGACAGAATCATATCGCTGTGATGATGCAGAATATCTATTAGTAACCTATGGTACTATCGCAGGAACTACCATGGATGCAGTTGATCGCATGCGTGACAAAGGTATAAAAGCCGGTGCATTGAAAATAAGATATTTCCGTCCATTTCCATCTGAAGAAGTTCGCTCCATTCTTAAGAACGCCATTAAAGTAGGCGTGATTGACAGGATGATCTCCTTTGGTCACGAGGGTGCATTCTTTACTGAAACCAAGGCTGCCATGTATGGTGAAACAGTTCCCCTTTATGGTTTTATTGCAGGTTTAGGCGGGCGTGATGTATCTATCAAAGATATTGAGTCTATGGTTGATAAAATGCAGGCGGAAGATCCATCAAATCTCATTTGGATAGGAGTTAAAGAATGAGTGCAGAGACTAAAAAAGTCCGCTTGACGCTGCCTGAGAATGAAGTGATGTCACCCGGGCATTTAGCCTGCCAGGGATGCGGTGCGTCTATGGCGATGAGATATGCCCTGAAAGCATTGGGCAGGAAAACAATTTTATCCGTTCCCGCATGCTGCTGGGCGGTTATTGACGGTCCTTTCCCATATAGTGCTGTTGGCGTGCCGCTTCAGCAGTCGGCATTTGAGGCTGCCGCTGCTACAGCAAGTGGCATTACCAATGCATTGAAGAGCTTGGGTAAGGATGATATAACTACACTGGCATGGGCCGGTGACGGTGGTACTTTTGATATTGGTTTGCAGGCACTCTCCGGTGCCGTAGAGCGCAATGAAAATATGATATATGTAGTATATGATAATGAAGCCTATATGAATACGGGTATTCAGCGTTCATCTTCTACACCACACGGTGCATGGACAACAACTACACCTGTTAAACATTACCGTAAGGGTCAGAAGAAGAACATTATGGAAATTATTGTAGCGCATCACATTCCATATTGTGCAACGGCTAATATTGCTTATCCTGAAGATTTTATCAAAAAACTGCAGAAGGCCAAGTCTATAAAAGGTGCAAAATTTATTCATCTTTTTGCACCATGTCCTACAGGTTGGAAGCATGGACCGGATAAAACGGTAAAAATTGCAAGACTGGCCACTGAAACCAACACCTTCCCGATTTATGAAGTTGAGAACGGTGTGTACAAAATCAACAAGAAAATTAAGAATGTAAAACCGGTCGCCGAATATCTACGTGCTCAGGGACGTTTCCGTCACCTGCCTGAAGATGAGCTGGAGTATATTCAGAGCATGGTAAACAAAAGCTATAAACGGCTGGAAAAGCTTGAAGCCGCTTTTGGCGAAAGTGCTTAAGAAGAATCAACTAACATAAATAGAATATCTACTTAGTGACACGGAGCCAGAATTTACGCTCCGTGTCCTTCGTGGTTATAAATCATCACTGTCTTGTTAATAAATTGAGGCACGCCCAATGTTCAGGTTGATGAACAAATTAACGCTGGTAGTCTTCTTTTTTGTTATGATTTACCCCCTTTCCGGAGATGTTGACGATTCAAATAGTCGTTCCGGAATCAGTCTCTACGAGACCGGTAAATACAGAGAAGCCGCAGCTGAATTAAAAAATCACATCGACTCCCATCCAACAGATGTTGAGGCATTACGGTATCTGACTCTTTGCTATATTAATTTGGAAGAGGATAAAGATGCCGTTAAAATTGTTGAAAAGTTGGTGGCAAATGATGAAGACAATGCCGAATATCAATATACGGCTGCTCTTGCCTATGGTCTGCGTGCTCAACAAGCCGGATTGCTTAAGAAAGCGGGATACGCCAAAAAGATGAAGGCTGCTGTGGAAAGGGCCATTCAGTTGAATCCCGACCATATCGCCGCCCGGCAGGTGTTAATGCAGTTTCATCTGTTCGCACCTGGGATAATGGGAGGAGATAAAGCTGAGGCCTATCAACAGGCTCAGGCCATCATGGAACGAAATCGCATGCGTGGACATCATGTTTTGGCAATGTGTTATATGAAGGATCAGTGTCACGAAGATGCTGAAAATGAATATAGAATTTCTATTTCCGAGATGCCTGATTCGATACAGCATTATTTTTGGTATCAGAACTGGTTGTCCGGACAAGATCGTCATAATGATGCTACAATGATTCTGAGAGATATGCTTGCAATTGACTCAACAATTGTAGATGCATGGATTCAAATGGGTCATTTGACAATCATTCAGGAAAAATATGACGATTCTATAGTCGCATTTAAAACTGCTTTGAACTATGAGCCGGATAATGTGACAGCACTCTACCAAATCGGTAAGGTGGCGGCGATATCTTCTGAATATGGGGAAGATGGTCTTTGCGCACTGGACAAATTGTATCGTATTGATGATCTGAATACTACATATCGCACATGGTCTCAAGTTCGCAGGGGCCAGATTCTTGAGCAATCGAAACGCGTCGATGAAGCCAGACAGGCATTTCAACTGGCATTATCGATTAACAAAGACAATAAAGTCGCCAAAAAAGCGTTAAAACGTCTTTCAGGTAACTAGTGATGGAGAATATATGAAGAAAAAAATGATTTTTTCCGGTAATGAAGCTGTTGCCCGTGGTTGTTATGAACATGGTCTGCATATAGCAACAGCCTATCCGGGGACACCGAGTACAGAAATACTTGAGAATGTCTCCAAATATCCTGAGATATACAGTGAATGGTCTCCCAACGAAAAAGTAGCTTTTGAAGTAGCCATGGGTGCTACATTTGAAGGTGCACGTACATTGGTAGCCATGAAACATGTAGGCCTCAATGTGGCCGCCGATGCATTCATGTCAATGTCATTTATTGGCGCACCCGGTGGTTTTTTAGTTGTAACTGCAGATGATCCCGGCATGCATTCTTCACAGAATGAGCAGGATAACAGATACTATGCTAAATTTGCCGAGTACCCCTGTATCGAACCGTCAGACAGCCAAGAGGCTAAAGATTTTGTTGGACTTGGTCTTGATCTCTCTATCGAATTTGATACGCCGGTAATGTATAGATTGACAACTCGTGTATGCCATGGAAAATCTATTGTTGAGCTTGGTGAGCGTACTCAATATCCGATCACCGGATTTAAACCTAATCCCAAGAAATTTGTTGTTCTACCCTCTCATGGAAGAGAGATGCATCCGAAAGTTATGGCTCGAATTGCCAGGATTAAAGAGTGGGCCGAGACAACGCCTTTAAATCGAATTGAAAAAGGCAGTAACGGTATTGGTATTATTACGCATGGTGCAACATATAATTTTGTTAAAGAAGTTATGCCCGATGCTTCTGTATTAAAATTGGGAATGACTTATCCCTTGCCAATAAACATGATAAAAGATTTTGCAAAATCAGTTGATAAATTATTCGTCATTGAGGAACTGGAACCCTTCATCGAAAATCTCCTTAAAATTGAGGGAATTGAATGTGAGGGCATGAAATTCTGGTCCAACCTGGGTGAACTTACTCCTGAGATAGTAGCGGCAGGTCTTGAAAAAGCGGGTGTATTTAAATCTCCTTATAATCCTAAAGAAAAAGAGTCTGTAATTCCGCGGCCACCAATTTTCTGTCCGGGGTGCCCGCATCGTGGATTATATCACTCACTTCGTAAGAATAAGGCTGTTGTTACTACTGATATAGGTTGTTACACACTGGGTTGTCTGGAACCTCTGGGTGCAGGCGATACATGTGTTGAGATGGGTGCTTCTATCGGTGTCGGCGTTGGTATGGCCAAGGCTCGTAAAAGCGGTAAAGGTATTGTTGCAACAATTGGTGACTCAACATTCCTGCATTCCGGTATTACAGGTTTGCTGAATGCCGTTAATGACAAAGCCGGTATTACTGTGGTAATTGCAGATAATAGTATTACAGCTATGACAGGCGGCCAGCAACATCCCGGTTCAGGCGAAACACTTACAGGTGCCCAAGGTTATAAAGTAAATCTGGCCAAGATATGTCAGGCAGTTGGTGCCGACAATATTAAGGTTATTGACCCATATAATCTGGAACAGACAAGATCTACACTGAAAGAGGCAATGGAATCAGATGAACTTTCAGTAATTATTACCAATCGTCCCTGTGCACTTTATCCGGCGGAAAATCGTAAATTAGTACAAGAAACACCATTCGCTGTTGATCATGACAAATGTATCGGATGCCATGCCTGTTTCAAGGTAAGTTGTCCCGCTATCAGTGAATCGGATCAAAAAACCGCCAAAGGCCTGACTAAATCACAAATAGATTCCGCTCTATGTACAGGATGTTCTGTCTGTGCCCAGGTCTGCCCCGTGAACGCAATTGAGCGCATCAAATAGGAGACGATACCAATGAATGAAACTAAAAATGTATTAATTGTCGGTGTCGGCGGCCAGGGTGTGCTGTTGGCAACTGAACTTTTGAGTACAGTTACAATGGAAGCCGGATATGATGTAAAAAAGAGTGAAGTACATGGTATGGCTCAACGTGGTGGCGTGGTATCCAGTCATGTTCGTTTTGGAGATAATGTCTTTTCTCCACTCATACCTGACGGGGAAGCAGATGTGATTCTGGCTTTTGAACAGGCTGAGGCTCAGCGCTGGATTCATTATTTAAAAGATAATGGTACAATTGCCATTAATAAATACAAATTAGTGCCGCCCATTGCTTCAATGAAAGGTTTTAATTATCCGGAAGATCCCATAGCCGTCGTTCGTAAAAGAACTAAAAATGTAACCTTGATTGATGCAGTTCAGATTGCAAAGGATCTTGGTAATCCCCGTCTTGTTAATACAATTCTATTGGGTGTATTATCAACATCACTTGAAATTTCCGAAGATATCTGGACCAGGGTAATCAGAGAACGTGTTCCAAAGGGAACGGAAGAGCTGAATGTCAAAGCTTTTCTTGCTGGAAGAGCATATAGGTAATAGTAAATTTAAAGGGGGCAGATTATCTGCCTCCTTTTTGTTAGTATACGGATTATATAGTAGGAGTGGATGAGGGTATAAATGAAGATTTTAGCAATTAATCCCGGTTCAACATCAACAAAAGTTGCTTTATATAATAATGATCAGATGCAATGGAATGATTCTATAGATTATTCACGTGAGGAGTTGGAAGGCTTTGATACTGTTTTAGATCAGCTTGAGCTGCGCCGCAGGGATATTGAGAAAATTTTAATCCAGCGAAATACTTCAGTCAGTTCTCTGGATGCTGTTGTAGGTCGTGGCGGGCCCTTTAAAGCATTAACAGGCGGGACATATATTGTTAATGATGTAATAATTAGTGATATTGTCGAAGGCCGTGTACAGGCAGAACATATATCAAATATCGGGTCTTTACTTGCCAGTGATTTTGCGCTGAAAGCAGATGCGCCAGCATATTTTGTAGATCCGGTATCTGTTGATGAGTTCGGACCTCTTGCACACTATTCCGGACTACCTGAGTTGCCGCGTCGAAGTTTAGTACATGCATTGAATGTAAAGGCCACAGCGCGTAAAGCTGCAGATAAAATTGGTAAGCCATTGGATGAATTAAATATGGTTGTAGCTCATCTGGGAGGCGGAATATCAATTTGTCCGCTTGAGAAAGGACGTATTGTTGATGTAAATAATGCCAATGACAGTGGTCCTTTCAGTCCGGAACGTGCCGGCAGTCTTCCTGTAACAGGTTTGATGAAACTTTGTTTTTCAGGTAGATATACATTGGCTGAATTGAAGAAAAAAGTAGTTGGAAACGGCGGCCTTGTTGCATATTTGGGAGTTAATGATGGCCGGAAAGTTAGAGAGATGATTGAAGCCGGAGATAAAAAAGCAAAAGAAGTTTTTGAAGCACTTGCATATCAAATTGCAAAAGAGATTGGAGCGATGGGCACAGTGCTAAAGGGCAATATTGATGCTATTGTACTGACAGGTGGAATGGCTCATAATGACATGCTTATGGGGTGGGTGTCTGAGAGAATTTCATTTCTGGCACCAATTTTTTATTATCCGGGAGAAAACGAACTAGAGGCTCTTGCTCTGGGCGCACTGAGAGTGCTCAAGGGCGAAGAGGAGCCCAAAACTTATAAATAGATCGAGGAGTGATTTTCATGAACACCAAAATTCTGGCGATTAATCCCGGATCGACATCAACAAAAGTGGCAGTATATGAAAATGATACTCAAATATTTGAAGAGACTATTCGCCACACTGCTGAAGAATTGAAACCGTTTGACAGTATTACAGATCAATATGGATTCAGAAAAGATGTTATTGAGAAAGTGTTAAAAGAAAAGAATTTTGATATTAATGAGCTGAACGGTATTGTTGGCCGTGGCGGTTTGTTTAGACCCATTCCCGGTGGCACCTACCGTGTAAGCGAAGTAATGGTTGAAGAATTGGAGACGGCCAAATATGGTGAACACGCCTCCAATCTCGGGGGATTGATTGCTTTTGCATTGGGGAAAAGCCTTGATTGTCCTGCCTTCATAGTAGATCCTGTTGTTGTTGACGAACTTGAACCGGTTGCCCGTATTTCAGGCCATCCTGAAATTGAGAGGCGTTCTATTTTTCATGCACTAAATCAAAGAGCAATGGCACGGCATTATGCAGATGAGACAGGCAAGGAATATACTGATCTCAATTTAATTGTAGTACATCTGGGCGGCGGTATCTCTGTTGGTGCACATATGAAAGGCCGTATTATTGATGTAAATGATGCCCTCTCCGGTGAAGGCCCATTTTCTCCTGAACGTACAGGTGGACTTCCCGCCTTTCAATTGGCAGAGCTCTGTTTCTCCGGTAAATATACTAAAACAGAAATGAAAAAAATGCTTATGGGTAATGGCGGCGTTATGGCATATATGGGTACCAATGATATGAGAGGCATAGAAGATAATGCCAAAGCGGGTGATGCCAAATCAATCGAAATCCAGAATGCAATGGGGTATCAGGTCTCCAAAGAGATTGGTAAATGTGCAACAGTGTTAAAAGGTAAGGTTGATGCTATAATTATTACTGGCGGCATTGCCTATAACCCTGATTTGATGGCATATATTAAAGAACGTGTTGACTGGATTGCTGAAGTTGTAGTTTATCCGGGTGAAGAAGAGATGCGTAGTCTGGCTATGGGTGGATATCGTGTCCTCTCAGGCCAGGAAAAAGCACAAGTTTATTAAATATATATAGATAAGCAAGGAGCAGTACCAATGGTAAAGAAGTTATCTGATCTGGTTGAAATGGTTAAAGGGTCTGAGACTCAAACTGTAGCCGTGGCAGCAGGTCAAGATCCTGATACTATTACCGCAATCACCCGTGCAGTGACTCAGGGTGTAGTAAAAGCGATATTAGTTGGTGATGAAGATAAGATAAAAGATGTCTGTAAAAATGCAAATATTGATGTTTCTATATTTGATATTGTCAATGAACCGGATTCAAAGAAGGCCGCACTCAAGGCGGTTATGCTTGTGAAAGATGGCAAGGCGCAGATGGTGATGAAGGGTCTTGTAAAGACTCCTGATTATATGCGTGCTATCTTAAACAAAGAAGCCGGATTATTGCCTAAAGGCGGCTTGCTTTCTCATGTAACTCTCTGTGAGATTGAAAGCTATCCCAAGCTATTAATTGCAACGGATGCTGCAATTCTGCCACTTCCGGATCTTGACCAGAAAGCCAAGATGATTGGATACACATTCCAGGTGGCACATGCACTGGGAATTGAGAATCCCAAGGCGGCTATTATCTCCGCAACAGAGACCATCAGTTCAAAAATTCCATCATCGATGGATGCTGCTATTTTAACCGGTATGAATTTGCGTAAACAGATTACCGGAGGTATTGTAGATGGTCCGCTGGCACTGGATGTAGCCTTATCTCCACGTAAATGTGAGATAAAGGGTGTCACCAGCCCTGTGGGAGGCGATGCTGATATTGTTGTATTTCCGAATATTGAAGCAGCCAATACATTTTACAAGAGTGTTTCATTACTGGCAGGAGGCATAACGGCTGCTGTTGTGATGGGTACTTCAGTTCCTGTCATCTTAACCTCTCGTTCTGATGATGAAGACGCTAAATTTTATTCTATTGTTATGGCTGCAGCTCTCTCTATCAATCATTAATTCCTGATAAAATCCTTTTTTTTAAGCCGCATCGATTGTATATTTTGATGCGGTTTTTTTATACAAGACAATATTTTGTTATTTGGAGGAAATAGTGAAAAGTTATTTGCAAATTATCAATAATGCCAGTCAACAGGAGTCAAGAAAAATTGCAGTTGCAGGTGCCGAAGGACGCTCTGTGCTGGAGGCACTTAAAAGTGCAATGAAAGAAAATATTGCCATACCGGTTCTTGTTGGTGATGCAGCAAAAATAGAATCTACGGCACAGGATCTGAATATGGACTTAAGCGGCATTGAAATTCATAATGTAACTGACGAGACCGAAATTGCCCAACGAGCCGTTCGTCTTGTACACGATGGTGCTGCAGATGCGTTAATGAAAGGGAATATCCCCACACCAACCTTGTTGAAACAGGTTTTAAATAAGGACTATAATCTACGTACCGGAAGATTACTATCTCATGCTGCCGTACTGGAGATACCTGTTTACCATAAATTGGTAATGATTACCGATGGCGGAATGGTAATAAGGCCTACACTGGAACAGAAAGCTGACATTATCCGTAATGGTGTTCAGATAATGCATAAACTTGATGTGGCCCGGCCCAAGATTGCTGCTTTAGCAGCTATTGAAAAGATCACTCCTGATATGCCGGAGACAGAGGATGCAAGGCAACTGGAGGAGATGGCTCTTCACGGTGAACTCGGTTCATGTGAAGTTGAAGGCCCCATGGCTATTGATGTGGCTTTTTCTCGCGAAGCAGCAGAAAAGAAGGGGATAGACAGCAGAATTGCCGGGACACCCGATATTTTATTGATGCCCGATATCTCCAGTGGTAATATTTTTGCCAAAGGTCTGTGGCATCTTGCTTCTGCCCAGATCGGTGGACTTATTATTGGTGCACGTGTCTCAATTATCTTACTTTCACGTTCTGATGATGCAAAGACAAAATTGAATTCTCTGGCACTTGCTGCGGTCACTGCAGAGTAATTGTACAAATAGATTTTTCTGGTATAAGTAATGAAAAATGTATTGAACACATTCAAGCAAATACGTCAATATTTAAAACCAGGTGATATCATAATAGCCTTGGTATGGGCCATACTGTTTTTTGGCAGTCTGTGGCTATTTCGGCCAAGGGGTGCATCAGGTGATACTGTATGCGTCTATGTTGATGGTAAGATGCCAGAATTTATCAGCCTTAAACATGACACTGAAGGTGTGATAAATGGACGTATTGGAGAATTGCATTACAATATTAAAGATGGAGAATTGTGGATTACACACGCCAGTTGTCCACAAAAGCATTGCATTCACTTTGGCAGAATTGAACACCCCGGAGAGGCTGTTTTTTGTATTCCAAATCGTATTGTAATAGAAGTAGTCGGCCATTCTGAATCCGGGATTGATGCAATAACAATGTAGACACGATGATGAATATTAAAAAAATGACAATGTTGGCAGTATTGACAGCATTAGCTTCAGCACTGTTTGCCATAGAGTGTATTATCCCAAATCCCATTCCTTTTGTCCGACTGGGACTGGCCAATACATTGAGCATGCTGGCACTATTGTGGTGGGGATGGCGAGAGGGTGTCGTTGTATTGTTATTGAGGGTCTTTATTGGAGCCCTGATAACAGGGCGTTTCATGCAGCCTGTCTTTTTTCTGTCTCTGGCAGGCGGTTTTGCAGCCGTAATTGTTATGGCACTACTAACATCATTTACAGGAAGATTTTTTTCAATAATAGGTATAAGTGTATTAGGGGCTATTGTGAAGAACGGCGTACAATTAGCCGTTGCCGGATTGATATTTACACGTCACTCAGCCATTTGGGGACTGCTGCCAATGTTTTTGCTGAGTGCATTAATATCGGGAATTTTTATCGGACTGATAGTTGAATTGATAAATAGACGTACTGTGTTCCAGGTTAATACTCCAATGACAGACCCGTGTGTATAAATGCTGAATAGATTAAAATATGCCTTTTCTCCACTGTTTGTCATCTCGAAGAGCTCTTCCCTGAGAGATCTCAAAAAGGTTAGTTACGGCGTAAGCTTTAAATAATATATTAACAAAATATTTGCAAGTTGCTTTTTAAGGGGAGATTCTGTTACTTTATGTTATGAAGCAAACTATCAATGGATATTTTCGTCTCTTAAGACCCGTTAATGTTCTAATTGCGGGCCTGTCAATTTTTCTTGGTGGAGTTCTCTCCGGCTTTAGCTTGCCAATAGTAAATTTAGTACTGGCGGTAATTTCAGGCATGTTGATTACCGGTGCCGCCAATACCATCAATGACGTTTTTGATCTTGAAATTGATAGAATTAACAAACCTGAAAGACCCTTGCCGTCAAACCGGTTATCGATTAATGCTGCACGTCTGTACAGTGGAGTCTTATTCATTGTCGGTTGCCTACTTGGGTGTTGTATTAATTGGCAGGCCTTCTTTGTCGCCATACTTACTACTGTTCTATTATTTGCCTATTCCGCATGGCTGAAACCAACGGCATTATGGGGCAACCTTACTGTAGGTTTTGTATCTGGTTTGGCCTTTATCTATGGTGGTATAGCAGTAGGGCGTATTAAAGTTGCCCTTATAGTTGGCGTATTTGCCTGCCTTTTTCATATTGCCAGAGAAATAATAAAAGATCTGGAAGATGTAGAAGGTGATGGGCTTGCAGGAGCCCAAACACTTCCGATAAAATATGGATTCAAATCGGCAATGATAATAGCTACTATTACAATGGCGGCGGTAATAGTCGCCACATTACTGCCGCTGTTTACAGATTGTTTTACTCCTATATATTATTTTATTGTTATTCCTGGCGTAGATTGTTTCCTCATTGGTGTTACCTGGGCTATGTGGAAGAGACCTGAGAGGAGCAGATTTCACATGCTGGCCGTATTGATGAAAGTTGATATGTTAGTAGGACTCATGGCTGTATTTTTTGGACGAATATAATGAGGGCGCTTATACAAAGAGTCGTACGAGCACAGGTTGCAGTTGATGGAGAGATTATTGGCAGCATTGGTACAGGCATGGTCATACTATTAGGTGTCGCCGAAGATGACTCAGAGGCAGATGCTGTTTGGTTGGCTGAAAAATGTGCAAATCTTCGCATATTCGATAATAATGAAGGGAAATTCCATTACTCTCTTCTTGACATTGAGGGCGAGGCTTTGATAATATCTCAGTTTACTCTTATGGGTAATTCCCGTAAAGGGCGACGTCCAAGTTTTACACAAGCGGCAAAACCAGACAAAGCAGATCTTTTATATCAATTTTTTATCAGGCACATGAAAAATTTGAATATTCATTCTGAGATCGGTCGTTTTGCGGCACATATGCTAGTTTCTATTGACAATGATGGACCTGTTACCCTAATAATTGATTCAGAGGAGTCACGATGAAAATTACATTGGCATCACAATCCCCTCGTAGAGCCATGCTGCTTAAGCAGATTGGCCTTGAGTTCAATCAGATTAGTTGTAATGTTGATGAATCTGATGCACCAGTAGATAATCCTGTTGAGCATGTTCACATATTGTCAAAAGCCAAGGCAAAGGCTGCTCTTCACCAAACGTCAGAAGGATTAATAATAGCTGCTGATACTATTGTTGTACACGACGATAAAATATTAGGAAAACCAAAGGATGAGGATGAAGCCAGAAAGATTTTGCATCAACTGTCTGATCATTCGCACAAGGTTTATACCGGAATCTCATTGATACATGTAAATCATGGTGAACTAAGTGACGTTGAAATGACAGTTGTTAATTTCTTACATCTTGAAGATTGGGAGATTGATGCCTATGTATCTTCAGGATCGCCTCTGGATAAAGCCGGAGCATATGGCATTCAAGATCGTGGCGGATTAATGATATCAGATATTGTAGGTGATTATAATAATGTTGTTGGCTTTCCATTAACACTGTTTTATTACATGTGGAGAGAGCTGTGTGGTGATGATGTAGTGAGGTCTGTACTAAATGGATCATGATACATCATACAAGAAGATAGGAATGCAGCTGTGTTCAGCCAGAGAGAAGGCTGGACTGACACTCGCTCAACTACATCAAATTACCCGTATAGAGACAGGTATTATCGAGTCAATTGAAGCTGGAGAGATTGGCAAATTGGCAGATGTGCATTTTCGTGGTTTTGTTAGGACACTTGCAGCAGAACTTAAGTGTGATACGTCAATTTTCAAGTGGCCGGATACAGATATCAATAATGATATAAGCAATTCCGACGCAGATAATACTATTCGTTCTGAGAAGAATCGTCCAGCCATTGCCATGAGCATATTTTTATCAATTATAATTATTTCTGTAATTCTTTTATATATATTTAAAGGAGTTTCGCTCTTTAAGAATCAAGAAATCCCTGAAACCTCCATTTGGTATCCTGATACTGCATTTGCAGTTGCTAATTTTGATACAACACATCCGGCCATGACGGGTATCTTAAAACCTGTAATAAGATCACAGCCCATCAGGAAGACTGTTCCTGTAAAGAAAACTGAATCAAGATTACGTGGCCCGATTCAATTAAAAGAATTATTTAAAATTTATCCGATTTATGCAGAAAGGCGTGATCTGTATCTACCTAATGCTGTCACTCTTTCCAGGCTGGAAGCTCTTAATCCGGAATTGCAGATAGATATCTATTTTAGTCCGGAAGACAGCATTGCGCAGCAACGAATTCCTCCTTTATTGCAGATTCATCGGGCCGCTTATCTGCCAAATACAACATGGACACTAACGGCTACAACGGAACATTACGGTCTTCCTGTGACAGTTATAAGTCAGAATAGCGAAACATTGATACGCTGGTCAAGGCCAACGGAGAAACGGATTGAAACAATTTTATTTGAGATTGCCGATGTTGTCGTTAAGTTAAATCTGAATAATATTGAGATGGAAATAGAATGAAATCTATACATTTTACAAAGATGACAGGTGCAGGTAATGATTTTATTCTGTTTGATAACCGGGACAATATATTTTCAGGCAATGAAAATTACTTATTTGCCAGATTATGTGAGAGACGAAAGGGTATTGGAGCAGATGGTCTGATTTTAGTAGAACATGGTTTGACTACACCGGTTAAAATGCGTTATTTTAATGCAGATGGCAATCAGGCTTCAATGTGCGGTAATGGTGCACGTTGCACAGCACAATATGCTTTTTTAAATGGCTGGGTATCTTCTGCTGCCTTTGAACTTGAATCTGATGAGGGCATGCATTCGGTAAAGATTGATATGAAGAAAGTTGCCCTTACTATGTTGCCGCCGTATATGTTCGTTCCGAAACCTGGGATTTTAACGGACACGAGCTGGAAAGAGGGCGGCTCTATAAATACCGGTGTCCCGCACTATGTGATATTTGTACCGGATGTAAATGACATAGATGTAAGCAGGATAGCGCCATATTACAGACACCATAAATCTTTCCCTCAAGGTGTTAATGTTAATTTTGTTTCTAAAGTAGATAAGGGTCTCGAAATAAGGACTTTTGAACGTGGAGTAGAAGCTGAGACTCTTGCCTGTGGTACAGGATGCGTAGCAGCCGCCTTGCTTGCTTCGTATGGTTTAGAGATAGTATCACCAGTTGACATTTCTACTCGTGGTGGTGAATTGCAGGTTTCATTTGATCCTCAATGGGAGAATATAACATTAATCGGACCTGCTGTCATAGTATACAGAGGTATAATAGATGCTGCAATCCTGGCTGAGACTATATAAATGGGAAGGCTATATATTGTTGATGCCTATAATTTAATGCATCAAATGCCATCTATAAAAAAGATGATGGATTCAGACCTTCAAAGATCCAGAGAACTGCTTATCAATATGCTTTCATCATTTGTAGGCAAGCGTCGAATCAAACTTACTTTGGTATTTGATGGAGTTGGAGGAATTGGCCATCCAACCACTCCTGCATCCGGCATGAAAATTATTTTTTCCAGAAACGGGGAGAAGGCTGATCCTCTTATAAAACGTCTGGTTGACCGTTTAGATCAACCACGGTTATGCACAGTTGTCACATCAGATAATGAGATTGTGCGATATGTTCGTCAATATGGCTGTAAAATCATATCATCTAATATATTTTTTGGTCAATTACATGCAACACAGGCAGATACAACAAATGATCCGGGTGCTGATGAAAAACCTGTCATAGATAAAAATGATGTGAATGATTTATTGACTATGTTTACACACGCCACCCAGGATGAATAATTCGTTGTTTATTCTTCTTGAGTTTATAGGAAAATCAATGTAAATTATCCCAAGTATTTAAATATTAATCAATTTACTTGTACAACTAAATAGCAGGAGCTGCCCGTGATTATTGCGGTGACTGCCGATTGTCACTTGACCAGCCTGCATCAGCATCCCCGGCGTTATGTTGCTTTAGAGCGCATTCTCGACAGCCTTATTAAAAATAAGGTTGAACATCTACTGGTTGCCGGAGACTGTTTTGATGAAAATGTCAGTGATCTATCGGATTTTGAAAATCTGGTTACACGGAAAGAATACCGTCATATTACAATTCATCTTCTTCCTGGTAATCATGATATGCAACTGAAAGCTCAGGCAATTACAGCTTCCAATGTTGCAATTTATAGTGAACCTGTCATAAAAAATTTTGATCTGATGAGTATGCCCTGTCTATTTCTTCCATATCGTGAGAATACCAATATGGGAGAATGGATTGGTCGCTATATTGATGAATTGCCGACCCAAAGATGGATTCTTATCGGGCATGGTGATTGGGTAGAAGGAATGCGGGAGCCTAATCCCTATGAGCCTGGTGTATACATGCCGTTAACACGTTCTGATATTGACCAATTTCATCCACAACGTGTTGTTCTTGGTCATATTCATAAATCACAAATATCGGATCGTGTAATCTATCCGGGATCACCCTCTCCGTTGCATATTAATGAGACTGGTCGTAGACATTATTTACTTCTCAATACAGAGACCGGGCATTGTACAGAAGAGCCTATCCTGGCTGAAAGGCTTTATTTTCATGCCGAAATATCTGTTTTACCAATGAAAAATGAACGGCATTTTGTAGATGAACAGATACATTCATACCTTGCCCGGTGGAATCTAACTGCTGCCGAGAGGGTTGTTACTCAATTGAGAATCAAGGTTGTCGGTTATACATCAGATCGATCTGCTATTTCAGATTGGATAAGGCAGGGCTTTGAAGAATTTTCATGGGATGATGAAAATGGACTGGATCTTACTGGCTTGAAGTTCAATGAGAATAAAGATCTTGCTGAAATAGCAAGACGTGTTTATAGAGAAATAGAAACTTTGGATTGGCCTGAAAATCAGGATGAACCTGACACGGATCTTATCCTTATTCAAGCTCTTAAAGTAATATATGAAGAGTAAATTATGCCCATCTACATAGATTCAATTAAAGCTAAAGGACTTGGTCCTATATCTTCTATCGATTGGAAATTCAGTAAATTTAATCTGATTTATGGAAAAAATGAACGCGGCAAGACACATCTGGTTGAATTTTTTATACGATCACTATTCAAATCTTCCAGACATTGGTCTTTACGTAATACCAGTGCTTCAGGACGTGTAATGATACATGGCTTGCCCGGCGGTCCCATGGGGTTTTCTCCACGAACTACAGGTCGCCTGGATGATGTGTGGGAGAATGATCGTGGACTACCGGAAGATTTTTCGCGCTTATTGGTTGTAAAGGGCGCAGAGACAGAGATTGTTGTAGATGCAGATGGAGGTATTGATCGTTCTACAATAAAACATTTTATTTCAGGTCAGCAGGCTCTGGAGCGTATTGAAAAACGTATTCCCAAAACTGTTCAGGAATCATCAATTGAATCAACACGGATCACCGGTTCAAGACGTGGAGAAATTAAAGATCGTGAAATACTTCAAGAACGTCTGACAGTTTTGAATCAGTTAATTCAAAATGTGAATAAACGTTTTTCTGGTGGCCAGCGGCAAGTACTTGAAAAAGAGAGAGCCAAGGTAGCAACAGAACTTGAAGCTCAGAACAAGGCACGGAAAATTCTGGCTGGCCGGATTCAACATCAGGTAGATTCACTGGAAGAGCAGAAACGCCAGATATCCCGTGACACATTACAAAAAGCACGTGATGAACTAAATCTTTTAAGGCAAAAGCAACGGGAAACAGTATCCCGTAAGAATGAACTTGATCTTGCCCGTGAAAAAAGCCGTCATCATGAATGGCTTCAGAATGCAACCAGGTTATATGAAGCATTGATGATGGAAGAATCTGTAAGTGTAGGTTATCTCCTGCCTGTCCTGGCTATATTATCCGCCATTGCAGCTGGAATTACAACGGTTACAGGCATTTGGCAGGGTGCTTTGGCAGGTTTATTTATCATGGCAGCAACAGTAATGATTATTGTCAAGCGCTTGCATAATCTTGTTAAAAGACGTGGGCAATCAGATGAAGTCGACCGTTTGAAAGAACAATATAAGATTCGATTTAATGAGGAACTGACAGGTCTGCCACAGCTGAGAGAACAGATATTACTTTGTCAGGAGGATTATGCAAAAGCAAAATTATTGGATGATCAACTTGCTTCGGATAGAAGACTTATTGATCAATACGAAGTAAGACTTGAGCAATTGATCTTCCGGTTGACCGGACAAAAACATGGCCCTGACACATGGGAAAGTGTTTTACTGGAGACTGCACACACTTTGGAAACCTTTGAAAACAGCCTGCAGACCTATCGTATTCAATTGGCTCAACTGGATGTAGAACCTGTTGAATATATTGCTGAAACATCAGATGTCGTCTATGATCGTCTTGTCATTGAAAAATTGGAAATACGTAAAAATAATATTGATCAACAAATCCTTTCCGCAGAGCAACAGCTTGATGATCTTAAACGTTCCATCTTTCAGGAGATAAGGGATAAGAATGCGCGTAACTGGTCTGATCTACTGGAATCATTGAGAATCAAGAGAGATGAGACTGCGGCTGAATATGCTCTAAAGACTGCGCAGATTATAGGAAAAAAACTTGTTTATCGTGTAATACAGGAACTTGAACAGGATGAAGATGAAAAACTGGCTGATGCATTATCTCATAGTGCTGTGCAGGCACCGCTATTTGCAATGACTGGTCGTTACAATTCATTTGAATTGGAAGCAGACGGATTAATGGTCTCTGACGGATTGTCTTCTTATACATTGACAGATTTAAGTAGCGGTGCCCGTGAGCAAGTGCTTTTAGCTTTGCGCATAGGTTTTGGCGCACACCTGCTGGGAGATGATGCCGCATTCATCATTCTGGATGATGCTTTTCAATATTCGGATTGGTCAAGACGTAAACTGCTTGTTGAGCAGATGCTGAAGTTGACTGAGCAGGGGTGGCAAATAATCTATTTTACAATGGATGATCATATAAAAGAGTTGTTTAAGACCACAGGTGCTCCATTAGGCAAGGACTTTACATTCCTGGAGTTATAGGAATCATGATTACTGAACACCATATATTAAATGTGCCTGAACTGCCAATACCGGAGAAAGCTATTATTCGTCGTATCGGCTATCCTGCGGGAGATGGCGTGCCGATTGGACCTATTGGTGAAATACTACATGTAATGCAGGTAGAAGCCAGCCTGACAATGAAATTTAAGGCTATTTTACATTTATTTGCAATTGATTATATTGAAGAAGAGAATGTCAACCTGCATGATACTTCCTGGCAGATTAAAAGTCGGCATATATCAACATTGCTGAAAGGGTGTCACTACATTGCAGTATTAGCTGCAACTATTGGTAGCGAGTTGGAAAAAGATATAGTTATTTATATGGAAAAGGGCAGTGCAACCGAGGCTTTCATCCTTGATGCCATTGGCTCTGAATCTGCAGATTCTGTTGCAGATTGGGTGCATCATCAAGCCTGGAAAAATCTGAATGAATCTATGAATGATTTCAAAGAAACAGCACGTTTCAGTCCCGGTTATGGTGATTGGCCACTCTCAGCACAGACCGATCTTCTTACACAGATTGGCGCAGATGAAATTGGAATTAATCTTAATGACAGTCTGCTGATGTCACCGCGTAAATCCGTTACCGCTATTTTCGGCCTTAAAAAAGGATGCCAGGATGACTAATATATTTTCCTACCTTGATGAAAAGGGGTATTTCCAAAGTATTATTTCCGAACAATTTAAGATGCACAGAATGTTTGGAGTAGAAGATCTATATAAGATGTGTCATCAGATCTGTTTCGGAGGTAGTCATGCTGTCATGAATAGAGAGAGAATAGAGGAGGGGATAATATCAGAATGGGGCAAGGGTGAGCGACCTGCAAATGCTGAGCGCATGTTGGAGCTCATTGATCCACGTGGTGAAGTTCTTCGTGTAAATATAAGGATATGGGAGAAAAACGGAGAGAGTGTTTCAGGTCTTGCAGATATGTTTATTGATTCCTGGACCGATGCTAAAGGAGATCATGATAGAATGAACCTATATGGGGAATATTTGGAAGAATTCCTAGAAAAAGAGAATATTACTGTCAATAGAGCTGATATTAATGACCTCTGGTCAAGGATGCGGGAGTCACAATATCCGGCTATTTCACATTCAAAAGAGTATGTACAAGCTAACAGGCCTGCATATCGTGTGATTCAAAAGAAACATTTAAAGGCCTTTAAATAATATATGAGGTATTTTCTATGCTTGACAAGGAGAAAGATTTTGATGAATTCAGCCGTGCAGAATTGGAACAATTTATTAAAGAGAAAGAACAGATTCGCAAGATTGTCGGCCAGATTGGCGGTAAACCTACAACCCTGGGAAAAATTTTTGAAATAGTAATGATCACACTTGTTCTGGCTACATTGATAGCCGCTCCATTTTTACCTCATCACCTGGAGCTGCCGGCAGTTGAATTGGGCTTGGTATTACTTTCAATAAAGATATTTATATTTTTACGTAATGAGGCTAAAGTTATCCATTTTCAGTTCTGGATGTTGTCATCATTGGAATGGCGCATGAATGATATGGCCAAAAGATTATCAAGTATGGATAAAAATTTGGAAATAATCACAAAGAAAGTAAGACCTGAATAGAGGGGATATTATGAGCAAGGCAATTATAGATCGGCTTTTCAGATATGTTAAAATGGATACTCAGTCAAGAGATGATTCCGGGGAGAAATATCCCAGTACTGAAAAGCAGAAAGAACTATCAAAGTTACTTGTTAAAGAGTTAAAGGTCCTTGGCCTTGATAGTGCTTCAATGGATGAATATGGCTATGTAATGGCTACGCTTGCATCTAATCTTTCATCTGAAGACACAGCTAAGGTGCCAACCATTGGATTTCTGGCACATGTTGATACATCACCCGATGTCTCCGGTTTAGATGTGAAACCCGTAATACACGCTAATTACCAGGGAGGAGATATTGTCCTGCCAGGTGATACTTCTCAGATTATCCGGGAAAATGAGAATCCTGATCTGACAACACAGATTGGTAAAGATATTATTACATCTGACGGAACTACTCTGTTGGGTGCAGACAATAAAGCCGGTATTGCTGAAATTATGACAATGATTGCTTATTTGCAGGATCACCCTGAGATTCGTCATGCTAATATAAAAATTGCTTTTACTCCTGATGAAGAAGTAGGCACAGGTACCAAGTTTTTTGATGTGGATAAATTTGGTGCCGATTATGCTTACACGGTAGATGGTGAACAAGTAGGCGGCATTGAAAATGAGACATTTAACGCCTCTGCTGCTACATTTACAATTAAAGGCATTGTTGTACATCCCGGTTATGCAAAGAACAGGCTGGTCAATGCTGTAAGAATTGCAGCCGACATTGTCATGGCTCTGGAAGAATATCCCGCACCTGAGACTACAGAGGGCCGTGAAGGATACATCCATCCATATGTGCTGAATGGCAGTGCTTCCGAAATGAAAATAAAGCTCTTGCTTCGTGATTTTGAATTGGAAGGTATCAAACAAAAGAGCCATTATCTTAGGCGGATTCGCGATAGAATTGCGGCCAAATATCCCAAGGCTGATATTTCATTGGAAGTACAGGAATCTTACAGAAATATGCGTTTGAAACTTCAAGAAAAACCTGAAGTTGTAGATTATGCTCTTGAGGCTGTACGCCGTGCGGGTATTGAACCTGTGCTAAATATTATTCGTGGCGGAACTGACGGTGCCAGGTTGAGTTATCGCGGTCTGCTTACACCCAATATATTCACAGGCGGGCATAGTTTTCACAGCAAGCAAGAGTGGATATCAATACAGGATATGGAAAAAACAGTAGAGACTTTGGTCAATCTTGTACAAATATGGGTTGAAAAATATTCGTAATTTATGATAAGCTAAGGGTTTTCCCCTATTGATTTATATGAGAGAAACCCTTAGTTTACTTTGATTACAGGCGGAACAGCCTGATCTTTCACTATCTATGTATTATAGGAGGAAGATATGGATATCAAAGAACTGGCAAAGAAGTGGGATGAGCTGACACACAAAACTTTTGAAGAATTTTCAGAAACTGATTTAAAGACTGTTAAAGGAGATCCTCCGGGCTGTTTTGGTGATGGCGCACCATATGCATGGTGTTATACATGTCCTCATCGTACTAAATGTTGATTAGATTGTCTGGCCCCTTATAATGGATTTTAACTAGATATTCAAAAAACATGGGAGACACTTGTGTTTTATAAGGTATTCAGAGTCTTATAAAATTACAGGTGTCCCATGCTTTTATTTTTGTTAGTAAGATTGATTCCTGGAATCAATAATCATAATTCATATAGATAACAATGCAGTAGAAGCAAAAAATACTGTTAAAATAATCATCCACAGAGTGTGATGATATTAATTCAGAATAATTTATTTGTTTTTCTTTATACATTGTATGGATGATCTCAAAATGAACATATATTGCATATTAACTTTTATGAGAAAATAATGATCTTTATCCTGTCCTATTTAGGTTTTATTGCTCTCGATATGCTGATCATAACCGGTTTTATATCTTTTGGCCAATTGCCTGTAAACTTTTTTCTCATAGGTACGGGATTTACTGTAGTTCTTTACTTGTATAAGTATATTCTTCCTTCAATTACGGATATAGGATATAAAAGGCTGATTGTTCTGTTTAGCATGCCGATAATAATAACTTGTATGGATAGATTATTTGATTCAACCTATACTTTCATTCAGATATTTTATAATTTTTCTGGTCATCCTACTTATAATTTTATACGTAAAACCATACTTATTCTGTTTTTTTGTGTACAGATTATTTATATAATTAAATGCAGACCATTTCGCCGGTGGTTATTGTTTTCATCAATATCAGGGCTTCTTCTTCATCTTTATCATATGTTTTTTAAAATTACCTTGATGGTGTATCGTTTTTACGGTATACTTGACTTTATTGTACTGTTTGGCTGGTTAATGGTACTTGTTGATTTAATTAGAGAGTTTACTAATGCAGAATAAAATGCTGATTAGTCTCGATTCATTATTAGCAATAAATTTCCTCTTCCTGGCCATGGCCCTGACTGTCGTGGTTATATATGCATACAGGCAGAAAATTTTATCACAACGTCTGGATTTTTTGAGGAAGAAAGCGGAAAAATACCAGAAACTCTTTGAGACTACAACCGAGGGTGTTTTCCGCTGTTCACATACCGGGGAAGTGATGCTTATCAATAAATCAGGGGCAAAGATTCTTGGTTTTGATGATGAAGCTCAGCTGCTGGAACAGACCTCAAATATTAAATCTTTTGTCGCAGATCAGAGTGAACTGGAATCTATAACACACCGTATGCGCAGCAAGGGTAGTGTAAATCATAGAATTATCCATATTCATTGTGCTGATAAGGACGTAAAATATATTGAGATTTCTCTTCATAGGCAGATGGAAGATGATATACAAATATATGAAGGTATATTCAGGGACGTAACACAGCGTATGGCCTTAGAGGCTGAGCTGGAGGCCTATAAGGAGAGGCTTGAGGGACTTGTTAGTCAACGAACAAGGCAGCTTGAAGATGTCAACCAGACCTTACAGAAGCGTGAAACTCAATTGAAGCTGTTGACAGACCAGCAGGTAAGGATACAGGAAGATGAACGTAAACATATTGCCCACGTACTGCATGATGAAGCAGGACAATTACTCAATGCAACAAAACTGGATCTGGATTTACTTGAAAATGAGCTAAAGGGGCATGATCTTCCGCAAGCAAAACGCCTGCTTGAAGATGCTGCAGAGATTATATCAAAAATAATTGATAGTATACATGAGCTGTCTCTTGACCTTAGACCTATGATGCTTGATGACCTTGGACTCGGACCAACATTATCATGGTTTGTGAAAAGGTATGAAGAGAGGTTGCAGATACCTATTCATCTGGAGATTACAGGTGATCATAAAAGGATTATTCCGGATATCTCCACTACGCTCTACAGAATAACTCAGGAGGCTTTGCATAATGTAGCAAAGTATGCCAATGCCACTCGTGTTGATATTTCATTGATAATTGATAAAACAATACACCTGGAAATAAAGGATGATGGTATCGGTTTTGATGCAGATACCGTATTTAATATGAATATGAATACTCAAAAAATGGGAGTCATAGGTATTCGTGAAAAAACAGTATCATTTCATGGAAAATTTGAATTACATACAGAACCGGAACAGGGAACTTGTCTAAAAATTGATATACCCATTGGAGATGAATGAAATGATTAGAATACTTCTGGCTGAGGATCACGTGATTCTCAGAGAGGGACTTGCACAAATGCTGGACAGAGAAGAAGGTATGGAGGTTGTAGGGCAGGCAACAGATGGCAGAGAGGCCCTTGGCCTTGTGCATGATCTTGAACCTGATCTGGTAATAATGGATATTGGCATGCAAAACCTGAACGGGCTTGATGCAACTCTTAGAATTAAACAGGCCAATCCTTCTGTTCATATTATTATGTTAACACAACATGAAGCCGAAGAGTATATATTCAGAGCTTTTGAAAATGGTGCCATGGGATATTTAATAAAAAAGACTGCTTTAAAAAATTTGGTTTCTGCCATACATGCTGTAATGAAGGGGCAGTATTATATAAGTCCTTCTATTTCAGAAGCCTTTGTTACATCTTTTTTGGCACAGCAACGTTCTTCAAAGACAGTAAAAAATGTTAAACAACTCACAGAGCGTGAGCGTGAAATTTTGCAATTGATAGCAGAAGGAAAATCAACAAAAATAATAAGTAATATATTAAACATCAGTATAAAAACCGTTGAATCACATCGTGGCAATATTATGAATAAGCTTAAAATGCACTCAATTGCTGAGCTTACACGTTATGCTATCACCACAGGGTTGATACATTTGGAAGATCCGCTTCCGCAATAGATTAAATAGCACTATTTTTTTGTTTTATAGGGGTAATAATTGACCAATCTAATGGATTGTCCTGATTGCATTGATCTATAATTTTTCTTATAATTAATTAGATGAGATCAGAATGATATAAATTTGAATTGTAGCAACGCTTGTATGCTGATTTTTGTTTAGATTCGTTCTCCCGGCGTTTTGCCGATTTAAAAAAGGTAAGCTAATATGAATCTCCCCTATCCACCATATTTTTACAATGAAGCTAATGATGTGTATCATTGGAATCCAGCATGCCCTCTTAACAAATTCCCGGAAAAAGGATGGAAGCAAAGTTGGCGGGCACCGATGAATAAAGATCAATGTGATTCTTGTAAAGAAAAGAATAAATTTAGCAACTAACAAAACGAACAAGACGAACAACTAAAAATATAATTTTAAAACAAAAATACTTTACTTAACATTAATAGGCCGCGGAACAACTCAACCTTGCAAGGCTCGCTGATAACCTTTTTCTAAAAAACCATACTCAAGTGTATTATAGACTTCAACTGCAGAGTCTATTATGGCCTCCGTTAGTTCTTCATATATTAAACTCATTCTTTTTCAGTGTTTCATCTGTGTTTATCTGTGGCTTACTTATTTTCTGGATATCTACCCACACTATTCGACATAGAACCAGTTTTTATGAAACATTTTTACGAGTTTCTCGTTAAACCAATTACGAGTTACTCGAATTACTAAAATAGAGGGCACAATGAAGCTGACAATGACTGAGCAGATTCTGTTGCTTGCCATTTGGCATCTCACCGATGAAGCTACAAGTTATGCAATACGTAAACATTTTAATGAAATTACGGGGCGTGATGTAGCTTTTGGTACAATTTATAATAATATGGATCAGCTAATCAGAAAAGGCTACGCCTCTTCAAAAAAAGGTTCTGTTGAATCGGGACGTGGAGGTAGGCCTAAAATATATTATAAGTTAACTGATGAAGGCAGAACAGCGTTACAGCAAGCCCAGGATTTTAAGGAGAAATTATGGGCCGGTCTTCCCAGAGGCATTTTTAACAGAGAATTATAAAGTATGAGAGTTTCTAAGAGAGAGAGACCGCCTGCTCTGGCAATAAGAATTCTCCGTCAATTATTTCTATATCAATGTCTATATGATCTTGAGGGAGATATGGAGGCGGTTTTTATGGATATTCTTGAGGAAGAAGGCAATTTCAAAGCTTCAAAATGGTATTGGCTTCATACAATAAAATCGTTGACACTATATGTTGGAATGCAAATGAAGGGGCAGTATATGATGATTCAAAGTGCTATAAAAATAGCTATTCGCAATATTAAAAGGCATGCTAATTTTGCACTGATAAACCTCGTTGGTTTTGGTGTAGGGCTTGCAAGCTGCATCCTGATTTTTATGTTTGTTGCTAATGAACTCCGTTATGACCGTCATCATGAGAAAGCGGAACGTATATACAGAATGGCTCTGGATGCCAGTCTGAGTGGTGAAACAATAAGAGATGCCAGGACTCCATCTCCAATGGCATTTACACTGAAGAATACTTTTCCGGAAGTTGAGCATGTTGTCAGATTATTTATGAACGGTGTTTATGTGAAATATGGTGATGTTCAATACAAAGAAGATGCATTCCTATATGCTGATTCCACAGTCTTTGATGTTTTTACTATTCCACTGGCCGTTGGAGATCCTGAAACTGCACTCACATTACCATCTGGAATTGTACTGACACCAGAAACAGCACAGAAGTATTTTGGAGAAAAAGATGCAATGGGTGAAATCTTGACTCTTCAAGATGGGACAGAGTACATAGTTACCGGAATCACTGAAAAATTACCTGAAACCAACCACTTCCAATTTGACTTTCTTGCGGCAATAACTTCTCATAATATAAGTAGACGGAATATCTGGTTGGCAAATGATCTCTGTACTTATTTTACGTTGCACAAAGAAGCAAATATAGAGGATTTTGCTGCAAAAATTCCGGATCTTGAGAGAGAACATGTAGGTGCAATAGTTGAATTGGCAATGGGTATGTCCTATGATGAGTTTTTAGAATCAGGTAGCCGTTTTGGTTTCTTTATCCAACCACTACTGGATATTCATTTACGTTCAGACCTTGGCCAGGACTTAGGTATCAATGGCAGTATGAGCAACATCTATATACTGAGTGCCATTGCTTTAATTATTCTCCTTGTTGCATCAATCAATTTTATTAATCTTGCTACGGCTCAGTCTATGAAACGAGCCAATGAAGTTGGTATTCGCAAGGTAATGGGCTCCTATCGCAGTCAGCTTATCAAACAATTTTTAATGGAATCGATTCTTCAATGTATACTGGCTTTTATTCTGGCAATTTTGCTCACTGCCCTGGCTCATCCTCATTTTGAGAATATTATCGGCCAGCCTATTCCTTTGAATATACTTACAACATGGTATTTTATTCCCGGATTACTTATCGGCGTTGTCTTGATTGGAATTGTAGCAGGCAGTTATCCGGCGTTGGTCATGGCTTCTTATCAGCCAATCGTTGTTTTGCAAGGGAAGTTACATAAAGGCTTGAAAGGGCGTAAATTTAGAAACGGATTAGTTGTTTTTCAATTTGCCGCATCAATTTCCCTTCTTATTTCAGCACTGGTAATCCAGCAGCAAATTAAATATTTAAGAAATAAATCTTTGGGATTTGATAAGGAACAAGTACTGGTAATTCAAAATGCGTCAGCTATAGGTTCACATGCTGAAGTGTTCAAAAATATAATTCTTAAAGATGATGGTGTTATCAATGCAACTTATTCAAACGGACTACCACTGCTTGGGCTCTCAGCAACGATATTGCAAAAACTTGGTAGTGATGATCCTCATAATTATACGGTAATCCGTCTGGATGTTGATTATAATTTTTATGATACCTACAGACTTTCTTTAATAGATGGCCGTTCATTTACACAAAAAAGATTAACCGATTCTTCAGCGATAATTCTGAATGAGACTGCTGTGGAATTATTAGCTTTGGATCAACCCTTGGGAAGCAAGATGATATTTGCGGGCACTCCGGAAACGCCATTGACTGCAATAGGTGTCTACAAAGACTATCATTTACGCCCTCTTCAGGAAGAGATGTTCCCAATGGTCACAACAATAATGAATACAGCTGATATAAATTTTATGTCTATTCGTTTGAAACCAGAGCAAATCGTCGGTACAATTGACAGGATCTCAGAATATTGGAGCAATGTTGTTCCTGGACAACCCATGGACTATCTTTTCTTTGATGATCAGTTTGATATTCTTTATCGTACGGAACTAAAGATGGGGCAGCTTATTATTAGTTTTACTATTCTGGCTCTGTCTGTGGCTTGTCTTGGTTTGTTCGGCCTTGTAATGCTTACTACACAAATGCGCACAAAAGAGATTGGTATCAGAAAAGTTATGGGTGCATCAGTAGCCAGGATTTTAACATTAATGACTAAAGAAATTTTAATATGGGTAGTTGTTGCAAATATAATTGCCTGGCCAATATCATTTTATTTAATGCAAAATTGGCTTAATGGCTTTGCGTATAGAATTGCCATGCCATATCATTTATTTTTATTTGCCGGATTCATTACATTATCTGTAGCATTAGTGTCAATTATCCAAGTGGCTGTGAAAGCGGCCAACAAAAGGCCGGTGGAGACGCTTCATTATGAATAAATTTATAAAAGTGATTAATTTTATTTAACGATTTAGTCAGAATGTAATATTTTTACATTATCCACAATGCTCGCAAGGAAGATAAAAAAACATTTCCTTGCGGTTGTTGTGGATTTTTTTAGGAAAAAACCAGTTTTTTTTTGGGTTTTTATCTTTTTCATGTTATATTTAAACTACAATAATTATTAGTGTATAGGATCAATATAGATGCAAGATTTCTCAGAATGGTCAGATAGACAGCTGACCATAGAGATTCGTAAATCGAGTCAAAGAGCTTTTAAGGCACTATATTTGCGTTATTTTGATGCTATATACAGATATATTGCTCATAGACTTTACTCAGGAGAAGATACACAAGATTTTGTACAGGAAGTATTTACCAGATTATGGCAGCATAGACACGACTTGGATCCTAAAAAATCAATAAAAGCATATTTGTATCGTGTCTCATATAATTTAGTAATTGATCACCTTCGTAAGCGAGGTTCTGACAAAATATTCAGAGAATATATAACACTTAGCAATTCATCCCCAGAATCTACAATGGATGATAGGATGACTTTAAAAGAAGCAATAAATGACCTTCCTGAAAATGTGCGTCTTGTTTTTAAAATGAGTAGATATGATGGTTTGAAATATAAAGAAATAGCAGATATATGCCAGATTTCAATAAAAACTGTAGAAAGTAGAATGACCCAGGCATTTAAATTATTAAGAAAAGAGTTGGCTGCTTCATTTGTAAATTAAAGCAAACCCTGAATAGTCTAAATTATTTACAGAAACATAGGGGTTTTTGACTATAATGCGTATGATTTGGTGAAATAACCAGAGTTTGGAGAAAGTGTAAGTGAAAGTAGAACAAATAGAAAATTGGTGTGTAAGAGCTTTAGGTGGAGAACTTACATTACGGCAGCGCCGTAGGTTTGATCACTTCCTCTGTACATCAGAAGATTTTAGACATATATATGATGAGATGCAGACCATTTGGCATGACACTGAACCTCTACCTTTTATTCCTGAAACTAAAGCTGAAGACTCATGGTGTATTCTCGAACATCGTTTGGGGTTTTCCGATAAAGATGTTCATAGTGATACGTCATTTAGTAAAATTTTTTCCAAATGGATTAATGTACATTTTAGACCGGTTCTTGGAATCGCCGTTGTTGCCGCCACCACATTAATTACATGGTTTAGTTTAACTGAAAAACCAACAGAGACCGAGTTTTTAACAGTAGTTACACAAAATCGTCAAAGAACCCAAATTAATCTTGCAGATGGTTCCCTGGTTACCTTGAATAGTGGAAGTGTACTTCGTTATCCAAAAAATTTTACAGCGCAAACCAGAGAAGTTCATCTGAATGGAGAAGGCTTTTTCGAAATTAAAAGTGAAGAACGTCCATTTATTGTTATTACAGAGCATGCAAAAACAACTGTTTTGGGTACACGGTTTATTGTACAATCACGACAGAATAAAACACGCGTAATGGTTGAAGAGGGAAGAGTTCGCGTAGAATCAGCACATGAAAATGATGATGTGATACTGAGTGACGGTCAGATGAGTGAAGTATTGTTAAACGCCAGACCTTCTCTACCTGAATTGATTGATATGGATGTTGTTACTGGCTGGCTGGAGGGACGTGTCCATTTTGAAAGAACACCGGTGGCTGATGTTATAATGCAGTTGGAACGATATTTTGATGTGAAGATTGAGTGGCAAGGACAAAAAATTGAAACATCTACAATAACCGGTGCCTTTCATGACGCACCTATTGAGGTTGTACTTTCTTCAATTTGTTTGACATTAGATGCGAATTTTCATAAGGAAGGTGATACTTATATAATTACGCAATGAAACGAACCAACCAAAATGCATGGCTGATCGTTGGTCTTTTTTTCTTATTTTGCTCATCTATTATTTCGGCTGAATCTTATATTCAGGATGATCAGATTAACTGGAATATCTTGATAACACTGCCTCGTAAAAACTTACCCTTCAGAACTATTCTCAAAGATGTAGAGGAACAGGCAGGGATTTTTTTTATTTTTGATGATTCGTTGATCGATGACATAGAGATGATGTTGCCGGCCACGGCAGAACCTTTACAGCAGGTTATGCGACGCCTGTTACTTAGAACTAATCTGGCTACAAAAACATTTCCTCCGGATGCAATTGTACTTTATAAAATAGCCGAACCTCCGGAACGAAATATTAAAACTATTGAAAAAACACCAGAGCCCTTTAAACCAATAACTCTTGTTCCTCCTGAATTATTAAGTTCGGATGCCCCTCAATACCCTGATCATCTAAAAAATAAACATCAGGAAGGTACCGCAAATGTAAATTTGTTAATTGGCCGACTGGGGAAGGTGAATTCTGTGGAATTAGTACACTCTTCCGGCAATGATGATCTTGATAAGGCGGCGCACGTATTTGCTTATAATATGCAGTTTAAACCTGCAAAGCAGGGTGATAAACCGGTTGAGATTTGGATTAATTATGATATAGTTTATAGGTTAATAAGTGATTATCATGTTCTTGAAGAATGTGTAAGACATATTCGTGAGATGAGACAGAAATTAGCAAATGTTGACCTGATAGATAGAGATATGTATCTTGAAAAACTTCTTGAATATATTTCTGAATTTGTTAATCAAGAAGAACGATGGCCGGTTTTAAGGATAAATAGTCATGTAAATATGTTGTTGTCTGCAAGGTTGATTAATGAATGGAAGCAATATGCTCCAACTCACAGGCTGGGTTTTTTAATTTTTCATGAATATATTCGTCAATATTCTGAGAACACGTATATTGAAAATGCTCAAAAGCAATTGGGCCAATGTCTGAAAGTCACCTTGGAGTCTATGAGTAGTACTGAACTTCCAAAATTTCAGTTAGAGGCTAATCAAAAATTTTTAAAAGATACAAGGTTATTCCTACAGTTGCACTATCCACACTTGCTTGAAGATGTCATCCCTGAATAGTAGTTTGTTTCTGTCAGAGCCTTGTTCACTGATACGCTCCCGCCCTGCCCGATAGATATGGGGTTCTTCGAGGTAACTGTTATTGAAATTTAATAGACGAATATCCAACAGCAGAACACCGAATGTAGAATTTCGAAGGAGTTTTTACTTCGACATGGGAGGAAAGGATGTACAGCACATCATCCGCAAGAATTCTTTTTTTGACAGGATCTACAGGATTTTAAGAACTCTGCACTGAGTGAACATGATACACATAATCATCCTGTTAATTCTGTGATCCTGTCTTGCTCTTTTTTTGACGCTTCCGGGTATTTTATGGATTAGTAACCTAACGCCAACATGCTGTATTCATCTGCGTTATCTGCGGATTTATAATTCCACATAGTTGCCAGAAGAGCTTGAAAAGAATTGCCCACAGAGCAGAATCTTGGTAACGGGTTAATTTTATTCAACATGTCCGGTTGCTTTTTGCCAATCAAAGTAGGCGGCCATATAATCATATACTGCCACATAGTAGCCAAGTTGTGCCTGGTCAAAACCCATACGGGCATCTTTTAGTTCTAATTGTGTAGATAGGCCATTTTTTGTGGTTACCTGTGCAATATTGAATGCTTTATTTGCTGTTTTCAATGTGGCGTCGGCTGAGGCAATACGTTGATGTGCTTCCTTCAGACGGAGTTTAACGTTGGCGAGTTCATTATACAGGCTTTCCCTGGCCTGATCAATTCGTATTTGCGTTTTGGCCATTTCAACTTTTGCTTTGTCTATCTGTGTTTTTCGATATCCACCCAAATATATAGGAAGTGTGAGAGATAGACCAGCCATGGCCAGGCCATTATCCTGCTCCAGCTTGAACCTGTCAGACTGTGCTGTATAAGCATAAATAAGCGAGCCTGTCAGTGTAGGGAGATACGCACCTTTTTTATTACTAACATCAGTAGCACGTAAGGCTTTTTCCCATGTAAGGGCATTAATGTCCGGTCGTTTTTTGGCAGCATCATCAAATGAAACAATTATGGGGATGTCTGGAGTACTCTCAAGATTACCTATAAGTTTGAGCTGATTATTTGTGGACAAACCGGCCCATTGCTTGAGTGTATTGATGAGAAGATCGTGATTGCGCTGTGCCAAGGCTGTACCAGGGATAGCATTTTTCCAGCGCATTTCAGACTGCACCAATTGGAACTCAGAAACCTGTCCATGTTCAAATTTTAAATTGACCTGTTCAAAATTTTCTTTGGCATTTATTTCAGTTGCCCTGGCCACTTCCCATACTTTTTCCAGCAGCAGCCCCTGATAGAATAGTTTGGATGCTTCCGTCAGGATTACCTGGCGATTAGCTTCATATATAAAATCAGTAAGATTGGCGAATTGTTGTGCTGCTTTAATTGCACTACCTACACTGGGGCTGAACAGTGTTTGCTGCAGTACAATATTGGCAGAGAATTCATTATCCTGCTTCACTTTAAATTTAACTATTCCACCCTCACCACCAGTCAGGGCCGACATATCTGCGTACATATAGTATTCGGTAAGGTTGCGTGTATAGTTTGCCTGGCCTATAATTTTGGGTAGAGCGGTTGAGACTGCTTCCCGTTTTTGATAAGAGGCGATATCTTTATCTTTCTGAGCCAGTTGCAGAATTTTGGAATGATTAAGCACTTTGTTCTGGAATGCTTCCAGCGTCAAGGACTGGCCCATAAGTGTAGTTGCCATAATGAATAGGGGTATGATGATGGATTTCAATATTTTCATTGATAAGCTCCTGATTGCCCAGGTATAATTTTTTTCTACGGGCAATTATCTTATTTAGTATTTTTAACTTTCCGGGTGCGTGTGGTTACAGTAACCAATGCAGGAATTACGAAAAGTGTAAGTATAGTGGAGGTCACCAGACCGCCAATTGCAACAACACCCATAGGTTGACGGATTTCACGTCCGGCTGCTCCCATACCCATGGCCATTGGCATCATACTGAGCATAATGGCAATAGAGGACATTAATATGGGTTTCAACTTTGTCGGACAGGCTTCAATCAGGGCATCGGAGATCTTATAACCCTTATCACGTACTAATGAGTTTGTATAATCAAGCATCAATATAGCATTATTTACAACAATACCAACCAGCATGATGATTGCCATCATAGAGATGATGTTCATAGAAAGACCTGTGGCAAAAAGGCCAACAAAGACGCCAATCAAAGCCAACGGGACGGTTCCAAGAATTAGTAAAGGCTGGGTTAGACTTTCTAAAATAGCGGCCAGCAGCATATAGGTGAGAAGGATTGCCAACAGAAAGGTTTGGCCCATATCACGGTTGGCATCCTGCATCATTTCAACATTACCACCCCATTCTATAGTCACATCCTGCGGCAAGTCAATTTCAGCTATTCTGGCATCAATGGCAGTTTGAATATTACCCAGTACATGACCTGGAGCAACGCCGCCCGTAAATTTGATTTCCTTCATTTTATTCTTATGAAGAATTCTACTTGTACCCTTGGTAAAAACTACTTGTCCAAGCTGCCTGATCTGGTAAGTCTCATCGAATCCCACTACAGGAATTAAACCTACTTTATCAGGACTGTCTACAGTCTCATCAGTCATGGCAACGCGTATGTCATACTCCTCGCCTTGATCCCGATAACGGGTATTGACCAGACCTTCCATGGCACCGCGAAGGGCGAACGCTACATCCGCCATAGTGAGACCTGCTTTGGCCAGCTTATCCCTGTCAGGCTTGATGGTGAGTTCAGGTTTTCCGGAGCGGAATGTTGTATTTAGATTGATTAAACCGGGGACATCACTGATTCTATCCATAATCAGATGTTGTACATCCTCCAAAACATCCATGTCTTGCCCAAGAATTGAGAGTTCAATAGGATCTTGTCCACCGCCGCTATTGGACGTTGCGGATACACGAATCATAGCATTGGGAATATCGCTGCAATCTTTTATTATACGGGATACCATTTCATCAGTGGACAGTGTTCTGTTTGATGCATCCACCAGTTTGATCTGCATGAAAGCCAATTCAGTACCCTTGGTGGTTTCATCAAATTTACCAAGCGATGTAAGCATATGTTTGACTTCAGCATGTTCACGAATCCGTGATTCAATAGTTGAAACCAAGATGGCAGTCTCTTCCAGCCTGTAACCAACAGGCAGCTCCACCTGCAGTTTGATATCTCCTTCATCGGTTTTGGGTATAAAGTCAAACCCTACTTGCAATGCCGGGATGAAACTTAGGCCAAGCAATATTAGTGCGGCCAGTATTACGCCTACACCACGCAACTTGGTTTTAAGGATTAATGTAAGCCAGCGTTTGTAGGTCTTTTCCCACATACGGAACATAGCTTCCAGTTTTGTGCCGATGGGATGTTTTTTCTTATCATGTTCTGGCAGGATACGGGAAGCCATCATGGGCGTCAGTGTGAATGACATCACTAATGAGAATATTGTGGCAAATACTACAGTCATTGCAAATTGTTCAAAGAACTGCCCGATAATACTGGACATATTTGCGATTGGTAAAAATACTGCAATATTAGTCATGCCCGAGGCAATCACTGCAACAACAATTTCTGATGTGCCTTTAGAGGCAGCTTCACGATTTGAGTGCCCCATCTCTTTATGACGAAAGATATTCTCAAGAACCACAACGGAATTGGTTACCAGCACACCAACAGCTGTTGAAAGTCCCATAAGGGTCATTATATTGAGAGTATAACCTGAAAGTTTGATAAAAAAGAATGTGCCAAGAATGGACAGAGGCATAGACAAACCGGCTATCAATGTTGATTTATAATCATGCAGGAAAAACAGTAAAACTCCGGCTGTCAACAAAATGCCCATCAAGATATTACTCAACGTATCTTTTACAGTGGCTTCAATAAATGTGGAATTGTCTCTTACAACTTCAAGTGTGACGCCCTGAGGGAGTGATGCACTGATTTCAGGTAATGCTTTAGCCAGTTCTCTTGCAATATGGACGGCATTGCCATCAGATGTTTTCATCAAACTCAACACAATAACACCATCTTTACGATCGTCTGTCACGTTGTTGAAAAAACTGGTACGTTCACGGACTTCAGCACCTGTATCGGTGATATTGGCAATATCGCCCAGGTTTTTTAACCCATATGCAGTGGGGATTTGCAGTTTTTTTATACTATTTATATCTTCAAATTCACCATCAAGCCGGACTGAGAATTCCTGAGAACGGCGTTGAAAATGGCCGCCGGGCATGTTCATGTTCTGGGCTTTTAAAATACCGGCCAATTGGGCTATGGAGATTTTATTCTGGAAGACTGTTCGATTATTCAATTCAATGTGTATTTCACGCTCCTGACCGCCTGACAGTGTCACATTGGCAACTCCATCAATCTGGGCCAACCGGTCAGAAAGGACTTTGTCAGCTAATTCATACAACTCCGTCACTGATTGATTACCGGATAATACAATGTCAACTACAGACTCTTCAGTGATATCAAAACGTTGAACCAATGGGCGTTCTGCATCATCAGGCATCGAATTGAGCACACCGTCAACTTTATCTTTCACCTCCTGCAGAGCCGTGTATACATCCTTGTCCAGATCAAAACTAATAAAGACAAAAGAAACACTTTCCATGGAAAATGAATTTACTTTATCGATTTTAGCAATGGGGGAGACTGCATCTTCCAGTTTTTTTGTGATCTGTGTCTCAATTTCTTTAGGTGAAGCACCCGGGTAGATGGTCTGCACAGTTACCATTGGGAGCTTGATCTCTGGCATAAGCTCAAGATTGAGGCCAATGTATGCCAGGCCTCCAAAGAGTACAAAGACCAGAAGCACCATGGAGATCATGACGGGTCTTTTTATAGATAAATCAGATAAAAACATTATAATTCCTCAGTCAAACTACTATCTATTATTATTGAGCATCGGTAATGCGAATTTTGACGCCATCTTTAAGAAGCATTACTCCTTCAGTTATCAGCCGGTCGCCAATTTTAAGGCCTTTTGTAATTTCAATATCCAGTCCTTTTCCTCGACCGGTTTGAACTTGAACCTTTTGAGCTGTACCCTGCTTATCAATAAAGACATACTGATGTCCGCCCTGAGTAATGATGTCTTTTCTTGCAATTATTATCGATTTATTTTGATTATTACCGGACAGGATTCTAATTTCTGCATTAATGCCGGAACGAAGCTTATGTGTCTTGTTGGCAAATTCAACCTGCACACCGAAAGCCTGCATCTCACTATTAAGAGAGAGATCCACTTGAGTAACACGACCTGTCAGGGTCACATGACGCCAGATAGCCTGAGCAATATCACCTTTTTTTATCTCATTTATCTGATTCTCAGTGATCCAGAGTTGTGTTTTAAGTCGTTCTGTTTGAGCAACTGTGAATAAAGCATCGCCGGGATTTACATTATCTGATTCCTGAACAGCAATTCTTGTAATAGTTCCGCTAATAGGTGCACGAACAAGGATCATTTGTTGAACTGCGTCCCAATTGGCCTCTGTTACTTTAAATTGTGTATTGATATTGTCCAATTCCTGTTTCGAGATACCGCCGGATTCATACAGTGTAGTCATCCTGTTCAACGTTGTCTCTGCATGTTCATATGCAATTTTGGCCTGCATGTACTGAGCGGCAGGATTGTCAGCCGGAAATGTAATTACAGTCTGGTCCTTTGTGACTTTATCTCCAACGACTTGCGTGATGGAATCAATCTTATCAGCCAGAGAGGCATATGCAGTAGATTCCTGAATTCCCGTAAGAACCGAATAAGCTGAATGCACAGAGGAGAAGCTGGACTCCTGAACCTGTTCAATGCGCACAGGAACTCCTTCAGCTTTATGTATCTGTTCCATGCTCTTTGATTCGGCATCACTGCGGCTGCAGCTTTGTATGAAAAGTACTAATGGTATCAGACCTATTAATTTGAGAATTGATTTGTGCTGCATTGTTACCCTCCTATTTGAAAACGATCTTTTTTACAAACATACTTAAATGTATGTAAAATGATAAAATATATATTATGTTGTTTTGAGTTTTCATGATTTTTATGTATGCTTACAGAGAAAGATCAAAATCCATTTAGAAAATTTTCGATCATCTCTTCTTTGTGATCATGAATCATATCCAGATCTTTTTCCATAGTGAGAATTGAGACAAGGCCTTTGATATATGCGAGTACATTAATGGCTGCCAATTCAGGTTTAATATCTTTCCGGATATCTCCCTGTTCCTGTCCTGCAGTTAGTAGTTCAACAAGGGTAAGGTAAAATTTCTCACCTCGTTCTGACATGTATTTATATACTTCTTCGCATTGTTCAACTTCGATACCTCTAAAAATTCCAAGACGTTGACGCTGGACAAAATTAATGTCAGATATGGCTCTTTCAAGAAATGCGGTCAGCATATTCCTGAGTTTGACGCGGGGAGGCAGCTCCATGGCGAATATTTTTGATACTAATTGGAAATAAGGATCAACCCGCTCTTTATGAAGAGCTACAAATAACTCCATCTTATTGCCAAAGTGATGATAAATAGCCCCACGTGTAACGCCGGCTGCATGAGCTATATCAGACAAACGTGTAGCAGCAAATCCTTGTTTCCCAAAGACACTTTCTGCTGTTTCCAGAAGGAGTTGTCGTGTTTTTTCAGCTTCATCTTTAGTACGTCTCATTGCTTTTCCTTGTTTTACTTACATACAAGTACGTATGTAAATATAAAAAGTTACATGGATAAGTCAAGCTTTTTTTGGAAAAAATAGGCTCTTCTTGCAATTGTATGAAATTATAAATCCGCAGATAACGCAGATTATCGCAGATAAATACAACATGTAGGTACTAGATTATTACTCCATAGAATACCTGGAAATGGCAAAAAGGTTGAATGTAGATTGTAAATTCGCTATCTTTAATTTAAAGGAATTTTGATTAATTAGTTAAAAATAGTAAATATCCGGAGAACAAATCATGATAAAAGTAATTAATCCTGCAAATGGTGAAATGATCAGAACATATACACAAACATCTCCGGAAGAAGTTATGGAAATAATCGAACAATCTCAGCAGGCATTTGAAGAATGGCGATCTGTCGAATTTCCCCAACGGGCAGGATTAATGAAAAATGCTGCCACTTATCTTCGAGATAATTCCGAAAGGTACGCTGTAATGATGGCTGAGGAAATGGGCAAACCTATAAAAGGTGGAAGGAGTGAAGTAGAGAAGTGTGCCTGGTTATGTGATTTTTATGCTGAGAAGGCAGAAGGCTTTCTTTCACCTGAAATAATTGAAACCGATGCTACCAAAAGTTATGTCACTTTTAAACCTTTAGGAGTAGTACTGGCGGTAATGCCATGGAATTTTCCTTTCTGGCAGGTTATCCGGTTTGCTGCTCCTGCATTAATGGCCGGCAACGCTGGTGTATTGAAACATGCCTCAAATGTGCCCGGATCTGCTTTAGTTCTTGAAGAGATATTCAGGGAAGCTGGTTTTCCTAAAAATATTTTCAGGACTTTACTCATTGGCAGTAAGCAGGTGGATTCGGTTATTGAAAATCCTTTAATAAAGGCAGTCACTCTTACCGGTAGCACTCCGGCAGGCAAGGCTGTGTCGAGTAAAGCAGGTGAAATGCTTAAACCTACGGTTTTGGAATTGGGTGGAAGTGATCCCTATATCATTCTCGAAGATGCAAATTTGAAAAACGCTGTGGCCGCCTGTGTGACCAGTAGATTAATAAATTCAGGGCAGAGTTGTATTGCTGCAAAGAGATTCATTGTCGTAGAATCGATCAAAGATAAATTTGAATCGTTATTCACGGAAGAAATGCGTGCCCGTAAAATGGGTGATCCCATGGATGAAACAACAGATATCGGTCCGCAGGCTCGTTTTGATTTGAGAGATGAACTGCATCAGCAGGTTAGTTCAAGCATTGATAAGGGCGCTAATTGTTTGTTGGGCGGCAAAATTCCCGATATGCCTGGAGCCTTTTATCCTGCCACTGTTTTGACAGATGTGCAGGATGGCATGCCGGCTTACAATGAAGAACTTTTCGGACCGGTTGCATCAATCATTCCCGTAAGAGATGAGGCAGAGGCAATCAAGGTTGCCAATGATTCCATTTTTGGTTTGGGAGCAGCTGTTTTTACTGAAGATATTGCAAAGGGGGAAAGGATTGCAGCAAATGAAATTGAAGCAGGAAGTTGTTTTGTAAATACCTTTGTGAAATCTGATCCACGCCTGCCTTTCGGTGGTATCAAGGAGAGTGGTTACGGCAGAGAATTATCTTCTTATGGAATAAGAGAGTTTGTGAATATAAAGACTGTTTTTGTAAAATGAATTTTATGAAGCGGAAACTTATCATCAGGATTATTACATGCAACATGGTTGCGTTCCGTACTGCCATTTATATTGTAAAAAATTTGAATGATTTTTTGTACTAATCATCTTGTTGATAAAGGAGTTGTAGTTGATGACAGACTACAAACATCTCATGAAGCGATATTTGCAGCCGGCGATATTGCCGAACATAATGGCTATCTCTATGGTTCATGGCATGCGGCCCAGTTTCAAGGTACTATTGCCGGTTTAAACTCAATTGGAAAAGATGTTAAATTTGGCGGTATTCCCCGTTCAAATACTTTGAAAGTATTGGGATTAGATATGGTCTCAATTGGCCAATTTATGGCTGAAGATGGCAGTTTTATGACAATTTCCAATAAGGATGAAAATGCATACTTCAGTTTTACATTCCATGATGGGTATCTGGTAGGCTCTATAATGTTGGGTGATACGGAGATTTCAGGTAAAGTGAAAAAGGCAATTGAATCCAAGGCCAATTTCCAGGAACTCGTGTCCGGGGGAGTGAACACAAAAGAAGTTATTGATTTCATCAAAAAGATCTCTTTAGGAAATAGTCCAATTAAACCGTATAATATTACTGCAACTTTTCTACCTGGTGTTGATTTATTTAAATAAAAGAACCTGAAAGGACCCTGAAGATGAAAAGCTTTAAGAACCGTTTCTTATCGACCTTTATGTTAATTCCATTAATTTTTGCAGGAACACATTACCTGTATGCTCAATCATCCCCCAAAACAATTACTATAGAAGATGTGAAAAAGTGGAGGCATCATTCAATTACTCTGTCTGATGATGGTATGTGGTATACCGTTCTATATTCTTTGACTGAAAAGCCTGAAGCAGGAAAAGATACAACCGCTCAAAAAAGTGATTCCAGTAATACTTCTACGGATTTATACGGAGAAGATTTTAAAACAGATGTTCTTTATATCTGTCATGCAAAAAATGGAGCGAAATATCAGATTCCGGATGGAAAGAATCCGAAATTCTCATCTGCATCAGGCTGGATTGCATATAATATAGAATCTGATTCGGATAAAGAGAAGAATAAAGATGCCGAGAAGAAGAAAGACGCTACAAAAACCATTGAATTGAAAAATTTAAAAACAGGTGTAACAAGGCAGTATAAATCCAATGCTGAATTTCAATTTGCTGAAGATGCCAATTATTTCATCACCAGCGATGAAAAGAGTCTTCTCATTTACGATCTGGATAATCTACGTGAACATTATATCGGAAATATCGGAGAGTTTTTAATTGATAAAGATTCCGAGTACATTGCCTACACAATATCTTCAGAAGATAAAAGAGGGAACGGTATCTACCTCTATCATCCGGCAGACAGGATAACCCGTGCCCTGCATACCGGAAATTTCATTTTTTCAAATCTTTCATGGAACAGAGATAAAAATGCTTTGGCTGCATATAAGTATGAAAAAGTTAAGGATAAAATTGATTTTGAGAATATGAGTATTATTGTTATATCAGGAGTTGATTCGGATAAATCCAAGTTATTTGATTTACAGGTAAAAGATTTTGAAGGAATGCCGGAGAATATGGGCCCTGCTGTAAAATTTGCCCGATATTCCAATGAAATTGTATGGAGCCATGATGATAAACGGCTACATATCAAGATTAAAAAATATGATTCTGAAGAAAAAAAGGATTTGAAAGACGGCAAAAAAGATAAAGAAGAGCCTACAGTCAATGTTTGGCACTGGAAGGATAAAAAACTTCTGTCCCAGAAGATGTTAGAAGAGAAGAGAAAGAAAAATGAAACCTATGATGCCATATTTTTACGTAAATCAAAAAAGATAATCCGGCTGACCAGTAAGGAAATGCAGCGTCTGACGCTCTCTGAGGGGACAGATAAATGGGCTGTTGGAATGGATGACAGGGAATATGTATCAGACTGGGATGTCAGAAAAAATGACCTGTACAAGGTAGACCTGTCAACAGGTAAGAAAAAACTTATTGAAAAGAAGTACAGCGGCCGTGTAGCAGAGATCTCTCCGGATGGAGAATTCTTAATACTGTGGAAAGATGGTCATTACTGGTCTTATAATTTTAAGGATGATAAAAGCTATAACCTTACATCCGGTCTCAATGTATCTTTCATTAATAAAGAAGATGACCATTGGGGCCATAAGCCGTCTTATGGTTTTGTTGGCTGGGTAAAAAATCAACAAGCAGTGATAGTAAATCATAAACTTGATCTATGGTTGCTGCCCCTGAATAAAAACTCAAGACCTACGAATCTTACTCAATCAATTACTTCAAAGGACTCAATACGTTTCCGTTTTGATGATTTAAGCTTCACTGGAAAACCTGAAATAGAGGATAGGTATATTGATCTTTCATCCTCAATTATTTTATATGCATTTAACATTAAGACAAAATATGCCGGTTATTTCAGTTTGGAAGATTATAAATTACGTAAACTTATCTACGGACCGGATTCTTATTCCGCTTCAAGATGGCGGAGTGGATTGATTAAAGCGAAAAAATCTAATGTCATTATATACAAAATGGGTAGTTATCAAAATTATCCTGAGGCTTATTTAAGTGATACCGGTTTCTCAAAATCAAAGAAGATTACCGATACTAATCCCCAGCAGAAGAATTACAAGTGGGGACACCGCATTTTAATTGATTATACCAATGATGACGGAGTACCGTTGCAGGGAATTCTATCTATTCCTGATGAATATGAAAAGGGCCGGAAATTACCAATGCTCGTTTATTCATATGAGAAGATGTCGCAAGGTATGTACAGTTATGCAACACCACGCCTTTCAGGCGCGAGTATATGCGAAATGATGTATGTTTCAGACGGTTATCTTGTTCTGCGTCCTGACATTCATTTTAATGTGGGAACTCCGCATTCGGATATGCATGAATGTATAGATGCTGCAATTGAGAAGGTAATTGAACTTGGCTATGTTGATGAAAAATGTATCGGATATGAGGGCTTTAGCTACGGCGGCCATTGCGGTATGTTTATGTCAACCCAGGATAACAGATTTGCCGCGATTGCTGCAGGTGCCGGTGTCAGTAACCTGGTGCAGGGCTTTAATATTGATATTGTACGGGATGGCAGTAATGAGCAGGACTATTACATGATAGGCCAGGGAAGACTTGGGACTGATCCGGTAAGTGATACGGAGATGTTTATATCTGAGTCAGCGGTCTTTCAGGCACAGAATATGAATACACCTCTGCTGCTGTTTCACGGTACGACGGATCAAGTGGTAAAATGGGAACATTCATTCGGATTTTACAGTATCCTCCGTTATCTCCACAAACCAGTTGTATTTCTTTCTTATAGAGGTGAAGGACATGGACTAAGAAAGAAAGCCAACAGGTTAGATATTCAAAAACGGTTGAAAGAATATTTTGATCATTATCTCAAAGGCAAAGATGCTGCGGAATGGATTGACAAAGGCCTGCCCTATACGCCCGAGAAGAAATCTGATAAAAAGAAAGACAAGACCGAATTGCCCATGTGGAAATAAATTTTATAATTAAAAAATGAAAAAATTTGGCAACCCTCTATGTATTAAAAACGTCCAATACAAGAGGGTTGTTCTATTTAAGATGGATTTTAATGATAGATCTTTATGCTTTATATTGTCCGCCGCTCTTTAAAGAGGATGCTTTTTCCCGTTTGCTGACTGTATGTGAAACAGCTAAAATGGAGAGAATACTGAGCTATCGTAATGCATGGGATGCACACAGGTCTTTACTGGGTGATCTGCTCGCCCGTTACCTCATCAGTCAAAAACTTGATATATCACCTAGATTAATCCGTTTTAAAACAGGTAGAGAAGGAAAACCTTTTGTAGAGACATCACAGGATATACATTTTAATATTGCCCACTCGGGTATGTGGATTGTCTGCGCACTGGCCGATGTAGCTGTAGGAACGGACATAGAGCGTATTGATCCGGTAGACATTGATATTGCACTGCGTTTTTTTTCAGATGCGGAGATCAGTCGGCTTTTTGCCCTGCCTGAAGAGAGACAGATCTCATTCTTCTATACTTTATGGACTTTGAAAGAGAGTTATTTAAAAATGACTGGCAAAGGCCTTGGCGACTCGCTGAAAGATTTTTCTGTGATATATAATAGTGAAGATGAAATACAATTTTTGGCTCATGGCGTGATAGATTCATCAGTGCATTTTAAATGTTTTCCTATCGATCCGAACTATAAGACGGCTCTGTGTTTCAGAGGGGGAGAGCAAAGCTCAAATCTGATCATTTTAGATACAGAAACATTCATAGGCAGTTGTTTAACAAAAAAAATGTAAATTTTTATAAATCAATTACTTTAAGGATGATATGACCAACGAACATGTTAGCAGGAACCCGGGCGAGATTGCAATAATCGGTATGGCAGGACGTTTCCCAGGTGCAGGGTCCATTGATGAATTTTGGAAGAATATACGTAATGGCACTCAGTCTATTTCACGTTTTACTGACGATGAACTGCTTTCTGAGGGAATCCCGGCTACGCTGATTCGAGATAAACGTTATGTTAAAGCCAAGGGCATTGTGGAAAACATAGTTCTTTTTGATGCCGACTTTTTTGGATATCCACCCCGTGAGGCAGAGAAGATGGACCCCCAGATCCGTCTATTGCATCATGTGGCATGGGAGTCACTGGAAGATGGAGGATATAATCCATTTGAATATCAAGGACTCATTGGTACTTTTTTTGGAGCTAATGAGAATCAAACATGGCTGCGTCATTTAGAACACAGGCATGGCAATCCATCTGAAACAGTAGACACTTTTCTGGTTAATTACCGCGATTATGTCTCAACCAGAATAGCATATAAATTAAATTTAAGAGGCCCGAGCTTTACCTTGCTTTCTGCCTGCTCAACGTCGCTGGTTGCCGTGCATCTGGCCTGTCAGAGTCTGCTTCAGGGTGAATGCGATATGGCCCTGGCAGGCGGTGTTTCAATTACTCTGCCTAACAAAAGCGGATATCTCTATCAGGAGGGGCTCATGGTCTCCAAAGACGGACGATGCCGTACTTTTGATGCAGCTGCTGATGGAACTGTTTTCGGAGATGGTGCAGGAGTTGTGCTGCTTAAACCCCTGCAGAAAGCCCTGGATGACAGAGATCCTGTCGTGGCAATTATTAAGGGATCAGCAATAAATAATGACGGAGGACGTAAAGCAGGTTTTACTGCGCCTAGTATTGATGGGCAGCAGGCCGTAATAGTTGCAGCGCACCGGGCGGCTCAGGTTACCGCAGACAGCATTGATTATGTAGAAGCGCATGGTACAGCAACACGCATAGGTGATCCTATTGAAGTCAAGGCACTTGCCAGGGTTTTTCAAAATGTCAATGGTCATCGTTGTGTTCTGGGATCGGTTAAAACCAACATTGGCCATGTGAATATTGCTGCTGGAGTAGCCTCACTCATCAAGATTGTTAATATGCTCAAAGAGAAAGAGATTCCTCCTACACTCAATTTCAAGAAACCAAATCCTGAAATTGATCTTAAGAACATTCCCTTCAGTATAAATAAGAAGAGAATTTCCTGGCAGGCGAACGGATCTCCCCGCAGAGCGGGAGTCAGTGCCTTTGGTTTCGGCGGCACGAATGCTCATATGATCGTTGAGGAAGTGCCACAAGCATCAGCTGAAAAATCATGTCGTCCCGCCCAGCTTCTACCTGTGTCGGCACGTAGCGAATCAGCTCTTGAGAGGATGGAAAAGAATCTCAGTCTGGCTGTGTGCAAAAAATCTGTCAACCTGGCCGATGTTGCATATACTCTTGCTGTGGGACGCCGCAGTTTTTCTCATCGTACCTGGGCAATTGCATCCGGAGATGGCACCCTAAGTTTTGCTTCTCCGGGAAAGAGAAAGAGTGCTGATCAAGCTCTTTTCAAAACTACGGCCTTTCTATTTCCAGGACAAGGAGCACAATACCCGGGTATGGGTAAAGATCTTTATGAGCATGAGCCTGTTTACCGGGATATTGTAGACCGTTGTGCCAATATTCTTACGCCGCTCATCCATGAAGATATTCGTAACCTGTTGAATGCTGACCCACATGATGAATCTGCCGCTATAAAGCTTAAACTGACAACTTTTGCTCAGCCTGCAATTTTTATAGTCTCCTATGCTATGGCCAAACTCTGGATGCATTGGGGAATTAAGCCCGCCGTGCTACTTGGGCATAGCATTGGTGAATATGTGGCTGCCTGTGTAGCCGGTGTTTTTTCTATGGAAGAGGCGGTACGGCTGGTAGCACAACGAGGCAAGCTCATGCAGTCTCTGCCTACTGGTGTCATGTTGGCTGTAACTCTTTCTGAAGAAGAACTGATATCACGAATGGATACCAGCTTCGACCTGGCAGCTATTAATGCTCCTTCACTCACTGTTGTTTCCGGTCAGGAAGATTTTGTAGCCGGATTTCAGGAAAAATTAGAATTGGAGGGTGTGAGCTCTAAATATCTTCATACATCTCATGCTTTTCACTCCAGAATGATGGATTCTATTTTGGAAGAATTTCAAAAGGAGATCAAGAAAATCTCCTTCAAAGCACCTGCCATACCAATTATTTCAACGGTTAAAGGTAGATTGGTGACGGCAAAAGAGATCACTAATGCCCGTTATTGGGTAGATAATGTGCGTATGCCTGTGCGTTTTTCAGAAGCTGTCCAAAAATTGAAAACTGATTCTCAAGTAATTTTGGAGGTAGGGCCAGGTCGTACCCTTGCTTCGTTGACACGCATGCATCGAGAACAGTTTTCAGGAATACCTGTACTTTCATCGCTGCCCGGAGCTAATGAGTCAGACAAATCTTTTGAATTTGTACTTAATACACTGGGTAGTCTGTGGTCCAGCGGTATCAATATTGATTGGAATATATTCTTCCAATACGAGAAGAGAAAACGTATTTCTCTTCCCACATATTCATTTGATTATCAGCGTTTTCCGGTACAACCCTTTCAGGTAAGGCCGCCTTCCAGGTGGGAGCAGCTTCACAAAGAGCCGGATATGGATCGATGGTTTTCGGTTCCCACATGGAGCCGTTACGTCAATCAATCTCAATCAGAGAAAACTGAGATCAAAGGGAGCTGTCTGGTATTTGCTCCCTCCAATGGATCTTGCGATTTATTAATAGATACACTGAGATCCCGGGGCCTGGATGTGATCCCTATATATCCAGGCAAAGGCTTTGAGGAGAAGGATAATGGCTACTCTCTACACCCTGGACACCGCTGCGACTATGACAGCTTGTTTGAACGCTTGATGGCATTGGAAAAGAATCTCGTCCGTATTATTCACTGCTGGACAGTTGATATGCCCACTCCGATCAATCTGGACGATTCTTTGGATGATACCCAGTATCTGGGGTTTTTCAGTTTACTCTTTCTGGCCCAGGTGATGAGTCAGAATAATATGACTGATGAAATTTCTTTAACAGTAATATCGGATGGACTCCACGATGTGCTGGGAGGAGAAGTAATACGTCCAGAAAAAGCCACTGTACTTGGTGCTATTAAAGTAATCCCTCAAGAGTATCCTAATGTATTCTGCCGTGCAATAGATTTACCTCTTTTAACTGATTTTAAGAGTATTACAGAAGTCCTGATCTCAGAAATTTTAAATAGTGATGAAGAACCCATGACAGCCCTGCGCAATGGTTATCGTTGGGTACAGCGTTTTGAGCCAGTGAAGCTTGAGACGCCTTCTGAATCGTGGTCAATTCGTGATAAAGGCATCTATCTTATAACAGGTGGTCTGGGCGGCCTGGGACTTGTGCTGGCTGAATATCTTGCAGAACATTCACATGCACGCCTTGCACTGGTCAGCCGTTCGCCTCTGCCGGAACGGTCAAAATGGTCCTGGCTTTTACGAAGCCGGAAAACGGATAAGGCAATAAAGAAAAAGATCAGGGCCATCAGGAATATAGAGAAAGCGGGTGCAGAGGTGCTGATCTTTGCCGCAGATGTGTGCTCTGAAGAAGATATGAGAAGCGTTATCACTGATGTGGACCTAAAGTGGGGCACTATTGACGGTGTAATTCATGCAGCCGGTCTGACCGGTGAAGGCATACTCCAACTCAAACGTCCCGAAAGTGCAGAGAAGATTTTTGCTCCCAAGGTTAAGGGAACGCTCATACTCGACCGGATATTAGGGGATAGAGATCTTGACTTTTTTCTGCTCTGTTCATCTATTGCATCAGTATTGGGCGGTATAGGCCTGGGAGATTACTGCGCGGCTAATTGTTTCCTGGATGCATTTGCAGCTCAATGGCATTCACGCCGAAGAGGATCTGTGATTTCCGTGAATTGGGACATGTGGGGCGAAGTCGGTATGGGACTTACTACTCAGATGCCTGATGAGCTGCACAGTTGGTTGGAGAAAGAACTCCGCGACGGTATCATGTCCAATGAGGGTGTGGAGGCATTCCGCCGTATCATTGCCTGGAGAGGGGCTCCGCAGATAATAGTCTCAACTCGTGATCTTGATATTCGTGTAGATTTATGGATTCGTCGTGAAATCCTAAAGGAAAAAGAGAGAATTTTGGAAGAAAATGCTGCCCGCCCCAGGTATCAGCGGCCATCTTTGACATCCGCTTTCAAGATTCCTGAAACCGATACAGAGAAGGTGATTGCGGAGATTTGGAGCATGCTCTTCGGTATTGATGAGATTGGCCAGAATGACAACTTCTATGAACTGGGTGGTCACTCTCTCCTGGCTACAACACTAATCTCACGTCTCAAGAAAGTAGTGGATGCAAATGTTTCGATTCGTGATGTGATGGACAATCCGACAGTGAAAGAATTAGCAGATGTAGTTGATAACAGTTATTAAGTGATATTGATCATCAATCAGTAAACAGGATTATATTATGGTGAATTTTCTCATTGCTTTTTCCGGTGGCGTTCTAGGTGCCGCTCTGGGTGGGCTTAATGGATTTGGCTTATGTGGACTATCTGCCCTTGTGGGAACTGTTATCTATATGTCAACCGGAGACATGACATATCAGCAAGTTATCACATGGGGGCCCTTTCTGGGGCCACATGTAGTTTTTGCCGGTGGGCTTGGAGCTGCAGCATATGCTGCAAAACGTGGTTTTCTCTGTTCCGGTCGCAATGTGCTGGCATCACTGTACGGTGGAAACAATCCATCCATTCTCATTGTTGGCGGCCTCTTTGGTCTATCCGGATACATTATTAATTTAATTTTATCAAAAATAAAAATTTTTGATGGTCTCGAATGGACAAATACCATAGGTCTGTCTATTGTGTTTATTGGTTTTGCAGCCCGGCTCCTTTTTGGAAAGACCGGCATCTTTGGCAAAGTACCGGAGGGTGGATCTCGCTGGCGTCTCTCCCGGCCTGAAGAGTGGCAGCCGTGGCCATCACATACTCTTCAAGTACTTGTCACCGCTGTTGCTCTGTCTATACTGGCCGGTGGAGTGGTGATGCGCATGCCACAAGCTGCCGGACTATTGTTCGGTATTTCGGCAATGACACTTTTCTTTTTTCATTTTGGAGCGCGTATACCTGTTACATTGCATATTATTCTATCTGCTGAATTGGCTGTTCTGGCTTCGGGATCTTTGTTGTGGGGCGTTGTGGTTGGTGTATTAGCTGCCTATCTCTGTGAACTATTTGCATGTCTCTTTCTTATACACGGTGACACACATATTGATCCTCCTGCCATGAGTCTCGGAGTAACTTTTACTCTGGTGGCAATAGTTTCTAATCTAGGCTTAATTTAAACTTATACAGTGGAATTATTAATCCTGCAAGAATGAATTGACACTGCTGCGCCGTAAAATTTCAATATTTATGCAAGGTATTTTTATCGTCGGAGTAATAATAGCCTTTAATATCATTTTCAGGAAAATTAATATTGTTAAAGATATGCATGCAAATTAAAGAATTACACTCCATATTATACAGAGGCGGATGAAAATGAAGAATATTTATTTTGTAATGTTAATCATATTTTTTAAATCAAGCTCTGCATTTGATAGTGTCAATACACATCCTGATAGTATCGGTGATAGCATAAATACCGGAAGGATGATACTGACTTATGATACAGATGACAGACATCCATTGAGTAATGCCGCATCCATGATTGAAAGAAATGGATGGGATAAAATGGCAGAAGATGAAGTATTTATAATTCCCAGGCCTTATAATCTGAAACATGAAAGTTTTTCTGCGTATGTTCCTGCTGAATATCATGGTTCTGAACCGTATGGGTTAATTATCTGGATCTCGGCATTTAAAGGAGGCGGACCTCCGGATGCATATCTGCCAGTACTTGACAAACAAAAATTTATTTGGATTGGCGGCAATAATATTGGTAATGAAAGAGGGATTCCCGAACGCATGGCACTTTCTTTGGATGCCTTGCATAATATCAAAAATGTATATAATATTGACCTCCACCGAATATATGTAGCTGGACTTTCAGGTGGTGGAAGAATTGCCAGTAGATTAGCTATAGTATACCCTGAATTATTCTCAGGGGGTTACTATATTATTGGGTGTAACTATAAAGATGAATTGCTATTGGATTCCGAAGGCCATTATATTACCGGATTTTTACCTTATTATAACGAAGGGTTATATATAAAAGGGCATGCAAATCACTATACACTATTAACCGGTAGTCATGATTTTAATCAGCTTCAGACATTAAAGGTATGGGAAGCATACAGAGAAGAAGGTAAAAAATGGGCCGCTTACGTAGAAGTTCCCGGTATGGATCATGCTTATCCTGATGCACATTGGTTTGAAATAGGATTAAATGCTCTTGACAGGCCTCTTTTAATTGATCAGAACTTATCACAGTTTAATATACCTGATGAATCTGAGGCAGTACAACTTTGGATGAAGCAAATGTTAGAATTGGCAGAGAAGGAGATAAAATTATCTCCTTTGAAAACAATCTGCATTTTAGAGACTCTGACTAAATATGGGAAAAGCTATCCTGAGAATAAAATTGCCAAGAGTATTCTCAAAGAACAACTCTCATATAAGACAATTAAAAAATCATATAAAATTTATAAAAATATATATAAATGGCACGACTCTTTAATGGATAAAGGCTATAAAAAAAATTGGGTAAAGACATTGAAAAAATTGGAGAATTCTATAGTTTCAATTTTGAAAGAAGACCTGTCAGCCGGATTGCGGCAGGAGCTGGAAGAACTTTTTAAGAAGATATAAAATACTGCATATTAGCATTGATAAGAAATATTTTGAATTCAGAGTAGATCACCTGAAAGGGCAATATTTTTTTTCTCCTCCACATAGACAGTAATTTTTTTCAATTATATACACGGATTCTTCAAAGAAAACGCAACATCTGCCTTCCATTTTATTCCGTGAAAATTTGTTCTGGCTCCTTCTTTGGCACTCCATGTAATCTCCATGTTAATCCCCGGAGATATGCTGCACTGCTCTTTTCACAACTCCAAAAGAGTGCAGTAACGTCCACACCTTAAAAAATATTTTTAAAGGTTAATAGACATGAAAGTGTTCAATATTAACTATTAAAATTTTTATGTGTCAAATTGACAAACGTGATGTTGATTTTTATAAATATATGTTATTTGTATAACTACTTGTTTTTTAAAATGTTAATACGCACTATAGATGAATGGCATAACATTTGATTCAAAAATATAAATCATTCATTTAATTTGGATACGGCTAATGAAATCTCCCCAAAGTACCAGCATTAATATTAAAGAAATATGTAAAGATTTTTCTGACCTCATTTTAACTACTGAGATTGAAGTTTTAGGAATGGGGAATAACCTTCAGACTATACAGTCCTTTAGCCGCAGAACATCAACATCCGCTTCCGACTTTATTCAGATTTTTACAGAAGGCACAATTAATAGCACAATAGAAGATTTTCAGGATCTGCTTGGCAGGATAGATCGTTATCTGGATTATAATAACCGTCAAATTCTAAAAACCATTGAAAATCTCCGGAAACTTTCTCAAACCATTGCAATGATAAATCCTTATATATTAAGATTTAAAAAGCATGTCAAGGATCTTAAAAGGTATGCAATTTCCATCCGTATTGAAACGGCCCGTCTGGGTGACAGGGGGCAGCTCCTTGAGACTTTGTCAATAGAAATTGATAACCTGGCAGAGGCTTCTCAGTCCAGAGTAACGGAAGTCCTGAAAAAAATAAAGGGTCTTATTAGTATTATTGATGAATGTTTTTTGCTCTTGGGAAGTACCAGGGAGAAGGAATTTCAACAGTCTCAGAGTGTTATTGAAGGTCTACAGGGTTGCCTTAGTATGGTTTCACAGCTGCAAGAGAGTTGTTCACATTCAGCATCTGATATTTCACTCCACTCCCAATCAATATCTTCTGAAGTTTCAGGTATTGTGACTGCAATACAGTTTCATGATATAACGCGGCAGCAAATTGAGCATGTAGTGGAAGTATTGCAGGGCATTAGTCTTGAGATATGTAAATCAGAGCAGAATGAAACATGTGATTCTGTTAATGGTGGACAAGCAATAAGCAAAGGCAATGCGCATCTACTCAAGTTGCAGGCAATTCAATTAAATACTGCAATGAAAAATATAACAGATGCTACAGAAACACTTTTACAAAATTTATCAGAAGTTGCTATTCAAGCAAATAAGATGTATTTGGCTGTTGCCAGTTTTGCAAGTTATACATCAGACAAAAGTGATTCCTATATAGAAGTAATTCAATCCAATATTCAATTGGTTGTAGATTCCTTTCTAACTCTAAATGAAAATCATAAAGAGCTCAGTAATATGTTAAGCCCTGTTGCAGGTGAACTTCATGCTGTTCAACTAGCAATTTCTGAAATCGCCAATATAGATGATGAAATTGATTTACTAGCCAAGAACGGTATAATAAAAGCGGCGCATCTTGGCAGTGACGGTGCTGCTTTGGGCGTTTTAGTTCAGGAAGTAGTGAAGTTGTCTCATAGAGCCAATAAGGATATGCATGAACTTGATATACATATTGGTGAAATGAAGGAAATGAGTTTAATACTCAATGTTGATGATTCACAGCAGGAAACTAATGTAAGTATAGTTGATATAATTCAGGAAATTATTGATGATTTAAATTTAAAAGCCACAAGCCTGAAATCAATTCTTGAATCAGGACAAGGTGAATTAAAAGTTCTTGAAGATCAATCAGGATCTCTACAGAGTCTGATAGATGATATTGTGATTAATGTCAATATGCATCATGCATATGCACAGGTTCTGGGCCCGGTTATTGAAATATTTGACAAAATCAGTATTAACGATTCGGAATATGATGATGGTGATGTCTTGTTGAATAAGAAAAATATAGAAAATATCACTTCTATGTATACAATGCAAGGGGAAAGAGATAATCATGAACGTTTATTGGTAAGTGGCAGTGAGGGAAAAAGGAAAACTGTTGAAACGGATGCTGTAGTAGCTGAAGGAGATGACAGTCTGGACGATAACATTGAACTGTTTTAGATATAGGAGGTGTCATGTTTTCATGTGATGTGGATAATAAAAACAGACAATCTATATATGTGGTTCAAGGGGATTTAACTATTGAGAATGCAACCGATTTTCATGATGTTATGAAAAAGATAATAGGTGATCAAAAGAAAGTTATTCTGGACTTATCTAAAGCTGAGCATATAGATCTTGCAGGATTGCAGCTGCTCTGTTCTGTAAACCACAGGAGAACAGAGAATGAAGAACCATTGAATATCAAAATTAAAATACCTGATGAATTCTTTGATACAGCAAAACGTGCAGGTTTTCCAGGTGTATGTAGATCCGGTATTAATGAGGCTGATTGTATTTGGAAAAAAGGGGTCAATTCATGAGCAAGACAATAATGACTGTGGATGATTCTCCCAGTATTAGACAAATGGTAAAATTTACATTAGCTGATGCTGGTTATGTTGTCATTGAAGCATCGGATGGTGTTGATGCATTGGAAAAAATAGAAAGTGAAACCGTTCATATGGCCCTGATAGATTTAAATATGCCACGCATGGATGGAATTACTTTAATAAAAGAAATTCGTTCAAAAACACAGTTCAAATTTATTCCATTGATCATGCTGACTACCGAATCACAGGTCACAAGGAAGCAGGAGGGTAAAGCAGCTGGTGCAACGGGATGGATTGTAAAACCTTTCAAGCCTGAACAATTAATCTCAGTCGTAAAGAAGGTGTTAGGATGAGTACTGCATTTGATATGGGGCGCGAGGCTTTTATCATTGAAGCCCGTGAATTGCTTGAAGAACTTGAGATGTCACTTCTGGCTCTTGAAACCGATGCCGGCAATATGGATCTTATCGGACGGGTATTCAGAGCCATGCATACTCTAAAAGGCTCTGGTGGTATGTTTGGATTTCTTGATATTGAATCTTTTGCTCATGGGATTGAGTCAGTTCTTGATAAAGTAAGAGATGGTAAAATATTGGTTGATCAGTCTTTGATCGATTTAACCCTGCTTGCCCGTGATCAGATTGAACGAATGCTCAATAGAGGTGAAAAACCTGCTGATTCAGAAGAAGTAGAAACAGTTGAAAAATTAACAAAGGCTTTTCTTGCTTATGATTCCGTTCCTGCAAATGCAGTTGTTAAAAAACAAAATGAATTAATTGATACACAGCAGACTTCAAAAATATCAGATGCGGCGTTATTTCATATTTTTTTTGAACCGGTTGAAACAATTTTTCAGATGGGAACAAATCCACTGCTATTATTAAATGAATTGGCTGCTATGGGCAATGTTAAAATAATTGCCAGGGCTGAAAAAATACCATCATTACTGGATATTGTACCTGAAATTTGTTATACGGCCTGGGATATTCTGCTAGCTACAGAGAAAGATGAAAATTCTATTCAGGATGTCTTCATTTTTGTGGAAGATGAATGTGAACTTCATATTCAAAAACTTGCCAAATTGCCTGATGGAGCTGATAGTGCTGATTTGGATAAAGTTGTAGAATTACTACTCGATCAAGGCAGTATTCCTGACGCTGAACTGAAAAAAACAATTAACCTAATAGATAACCAATTCAATGCAAACATGAATGTTGATGATGTAGTAATTGCAAATGCGGAAATTGCAACACAATTGGATTCCGTACAGAATACTGATAATAAAAAAGCTGTTCTTGTTTCCAATATTCGGGTTGCTTCAGAAAAACTGGACAGGCTGGTAGATCTTGTTGGTGAACTGGTTATTGCTCAGGCCCGATTGCAGCAGACAGTTTCTGTTCTTGCTGATGGAGAACTGTTGCTGCTTGGTGAGGAAATGGAAAGGTTGACCAATGATCTCAGGGATACTGCCATGGACATGCGTCTTGTGCCAATCGGAACATTATTTTCTAAGTTTAAGCGTCTGATTCGTGATCTCTCTCATGCACAGGGAAAAGAGATCAGGCTGGAAATTATTGGAGGTGAGACAGAGTTGGATAAAAATGTTATAGAGAAGCTTAATGATCCATTAATTCATATAATACGCAATTGTATTGATCACGGAATTGAACCTGCAGCCACAAGGCTTTTTGCACAGAAATCAAAAGAAGGAACCATTAGACTATCTGCCGGTCATGCCGGTGCACAGGTAGAAATTATTATTGAAGATGACGGTTGTGGATTAAATACAGAGGTAATCCGTAAAAAGGCAATCAAGCAGGGTTTGATTATTGATGATCAGGAACTGTCTGATTTTGAGATTCATCAATTTATTTTCAATGCAGGTTTTTCAACCAAAGACAAGGTAACCAATCTTTCAGGCCGTGGCGTGGGTATGGACGTTGTCAGACGGGGTATTGAAGCTTTACGCGGTACAGTTAAACTGGAGAGCGAGGATAAAAAAGGCACACGCATAACAATTCGATTACCATTAACTCTGGGAATTATTGAAGGTCTTCTGACACGTATTGACGGTGATTACTATGTTTTCCCACTGGCCATGGTTGAAGAGTGTGTGGAATTGAGAAGATCTGCAAATGAAGAAAATGGGCGTCATCACCTTATCCATTTACGCGATCAGGCCGTGCCATATATCCGGCTTCGTGATCAATTGCTTCTCACTGGCGAATCCCCGGCAATTGAACAGATACTGATAACAGATCAGCAGGGTGAGAAGTATGGATTTGTAGTGGATGAAGTTATTGGTGAGCAGCAGGTTGTCATTAAGTCTCTGGGCAAGATGATGAGAAACGTTGATGGACTTTCCGGTGCAACTATTCTTGGTGACGGCACTGTGGCTTTGATTCTGGATGTGCAGAGACTGGTGGAGAAGGTGATAGGGGCAGAAGTGAATAGATTAGGGAACGAAGTTGAGATTTAGAAAAAGAATAATGCAAAGGTTTTTTTTAGGTTAAATCATTTTATTTGTGGATATCAACTATATTCCCACTGGCATATAATGATATTGTAAAGGTAGAGTGATATGAATGTCGATCATACTGGGCAGTCTGTAATTACCGTTGTTGTGGTTAACGATAATCCGGTTCAACTGGGAATTCTGGCCGGACTGCTTGCCAATGAAGAGTTGGATGTCCGCACCTTCGATAATGCGGCTGAGGCCCTTTTAGAGATGGGCAAGAGCAGTCCGCCTCATCTAATCATTACTGATCTCTACATGCCGGATATTGACGGCTGGCGTTTTTGCCGGCTGTTGCGTTCGCCTGAATATAAAGTATTTAACCAAGTTCCCATTCTGGTGGTCTCGGCTACTTTTTCCGGTGATGAAGCTTCACGTATTACTGCGGATCTTGGGGCCAATGCCTTTTTGTCTGCCCCTGTGGATGGGGGGAAATATATTGAAAAGGTGCAGGCATTACTTCAAGGAGAGCAACCTATAGACCAGCCTAGTGTGCTCATTGTTGAGGACAGTAAAACTCTTGTAAGTATTTTGAAAAAGGCATTTGAAGCTCAGGCTTATTATGTAAATATAGCTTTTTCTGTACAAGAGGCGGCTGACATTTTTAGTGAAGTATCATTTGACCTATGTATAATTGATTACCATTTACCTGACGGCAAAGGCGATTTACTGCTGGCAGGTTTTCAAAATGATCAACCCAATTGTGTCTGCATTATGATGAGCACAGATCATGATCCGGAATTGTCACTGGCCTGGATGCGCCAAGGGGCAGCTGCGAATCTTCATAAGCCTTTCGTTCCGGAATTTCTTGTGGAACTATGCGCAAAAATTCGTCGGGAACGAGCACTTCTGAGAGTAGAAGACCTGCTGGAAGAAAGGACCCGGCAGCTGCGGGAGAGTGAAGACCGTTATCGGCTATTATTCGAGTCAGCACCGGACAGTGTATTCGTTGTTGATACTAAAGGTATAATAATAGAGGTTAATCCAAGTGGGGAGCAGCTCTATGGGTATCCGAAAGAGGGGTTGATTGGGAAACCCATAATTGATTTAATCCATTCATCCTCGATTGCTGTTTTTTTGGAAAAAACTTTAGAGCTTCAGCAGCTAGAATCTATTGAAGAAGAAATTCAGATTGTCACCAGTGCTGACAACATTGTAACTGTATGGCGTAAAGGTTTACCATTAACAACGGCAGGCGGTTGTTTTAACGGTGCGTTGATATATGACCGGGATATTACCGGGCGTAAAGAGGCTGAAGAGGCAATAAAGGTAAATTTGAAAGAAAAAGAGACATTGCTTAAAGAAGTGCATCACCGTGTAAAGAATAATCTGCAGATAGTTGTCAGTTTATTAAGTATGCAGTCTGATCAAACCAAATTAAAAGAAGTTGAACTTGCTCTTCAGGAGACTTTAAGCCGGGTACGCACAATAGCCACGGTACATGAATATATGTACAGGAGTAATTCTCTTGCTACAGTCGCAGCTAAAGAGTATATCTCAACAATTGTTATGAGCCTTATATCAGCGGCACAAAGTGAGGGGCACCAAGTCCATCTGGAAATGGATTTTGATAATTTGCCTTTAACCCTGGATACTGCACTTCCCTTTGGGCTAATAGCCAACGAACTAATGACAAATAGTCTGAAATATGCATTTAAAAATTCCAGATCATCTCAAGATAATATTTATATTGAATTTAAAAGAGAATCAAATAGATTAAATGAAAAATCAGAAAATGTGCTTGTTAGATTCACTTTCAGTGACAATGGAATTGGTCTGCCGGTAAATTTTGATATATATAAGCAGGATTCTTTGGGGATGGAGTTGATTATCGGCCTGACGAGGCAACTTAAAGGGAAATTGAATCTTCTTGAAATGGATGGTACCGGATTTAGAATTGAATTCCCGTTAAAACTGGCCGCTTCTGCAGTTGAAGCATGATGGAAAGAAATAAAAAAAAAGAGGTGAACGGAATTCTTGAAGAGCTAGACCGGGAAGCCAGGTACGGGAGTGTTGAGTAATGTAAAATCATAAAAAAGTTCCAGGGAGAAAGTCCTTTATGGATTGTAGCAACGTATAAAGACGCCGTATCCCAACTGTGAAAAATACAGGATGTGGAATGAAGAAGGAAAAAATTAAAAAAGGATTTATAAACGGCAGAAAAGAGTACACCTGTCCGGTTACATTTTTGCCGGTCCTGGAACTTGAAAACTTTCGTGATGTAAAAATCACCGGAAACTACACCTTTAATATTAAAAAAATTGATGATTCAATTCTGTTTGTCCGGAATCAGGGTGATATGGCTGACTTTAATGCAAAGCAGCATTATAAACTGCTTGAGGAATTTGTTTCTGAGGCCGGTGTAAAAAAACCATATGTTGAAATCAGGGACTATTCGAAACTTATGGGAAAAGCATCGAATCGTAGCATTAAAAACCAAAAGGATTATTTACTGACCCATGAAGACAGTTATGCCGGATTTCTTTTCTGCAGTGCTCCACTCTGGGTGCGGATAATAGCCGAAGCCGCAGTAAGAAGCTACCCCACCTCCATCATTTTTGCATTTGACAGAAAGTACAAACAGGCTGTCTCAACCGCCCTTGATATACTGAAAAAAAGAAATATTGCTTTACAGGAAATGTTGTGTTTTACAAATATTCAATTCAAACCTGAGTGGGAATATAATAACCCGGAGACAGGATTTGGATATAAAAGCGGCGTTATTCCGGGGGAACTCTTTTTTTCAACCCTGCAGGGCAATATTAATATAACAGATACGGAAATAGCGGCAGAAACACTCACATATGTCTATGAAACCGGTTGTTTGAAAGATACATCTCCTATCCGAATTGCTGATTACACAGGTGTTAAAAAATCATCACTGGCAGCCAGAAAATACTATGCAAAGACCATTAATGAGCTGAACACAAAGTACAACAGCCAACCGCGAATCACCTATATCTGTGGGGCAAACCTGGTAACGAGATCTTCATTGCGGGTGTTTGCCGCGTTCGTGAAGCAGCATTTTATTTTTGTCGATTCTGTTGAAGATGCCTTCAGACATATTCAGTCAACAATTGAAAATGACGATTTCTCGAAGATGGAGATCACGGTAAGCCAGAAGGATATTAATGAAATAAACAATCTCTGCGGTAATTTGCTCTGGGAAGGAGTAGAACCTGAAGTATGCGAGAACATAATCTCGCCGGGTAATCCGTTAAGTCAATTGGGCGAAACCCTCACTGTAGTTAAAACGGACATAATTGAGTTACGGGAGAACGATGAGCGGCAGGCCCGGACTCTCAAGGATGTTTTTGAGGCCATTCAGACCGGAGTGATCATTATTGATGCGGTAACTCACGAAATTGTATTCGTGAATGCTGCTGCGGCTGTTATGGTGCAGACCAGCCCGGAAGCCATGACCGGAAAACTATGCCACAATTTTATCTGCCCTGCCCAAAAAGGCAATTGCCCCATTACCGACCAGGGCATGTCGTCTGAGAACGCGGAACGAGTCCTGCTCCGGTCTGACGGCAGTAAATGTCCCGTATTGAAGTCAGTCAAACTCTTTGAATATCAGGGCCGTTCCTGTCTTCTGGAAACCTTTATAGATATTACTGATATTAAACAGATTGAGATTGAGCGGGAGAACAATCTGAGTGCGCTTGAGCAGAATAAAGTTATGCTTCTGAGCATGATGGAAGACACCGAAGCGGCCCGTGCGGAAACGATGAAAGCCAACAAGCATTTGATGCAGATTCAAGCGGCTATAGATGCGTCCGGCGACGCCATCGGTATTGCTACTGCAGATGGACAGCATATCTATCAGAACGAGACCTTCACCCGGATGTTCGGTTATAAGATTGAAGACTTTAAGACCCTTCAACCCAGTGCGGTCTGGGCCAATAGCCGGATGGCCGGGAAAGTATTTAAGATCCTCATGGCCGGAGGTAATTGGGATGGGGAGATTGAGATGCTTTCCTGGGATGGCAGTCGTTTCCCCGTTCATCTCAGAGCCAATGCTGTTAAGGATAATAAAGGGGCTGTTATTAACCTGATCGGTGTACATACAGATATCACCGAACGTAAAGAGCGGGAAAGGCGCAACAGCATGACCAACAATCTGCAGCAGCAGCTTCTGGCTCCGGTTTCAGTTAAAGAAAAGATGAAACTGATAACAGATACGCTTGTTGAAATGATTCATGCAGATTTTATCCGTATATGGCTTATTTATCCCGGCGACTGCTGCGAGAACTGCATACATAACCAGGCTCCTGATGATGTACATGTTTGCCGATTTAGGGATAGGTGTCTGCATCTGACAGCCAGTTCGGGCCGGTATACACATATCGATGGGGAGGTTCATAAACGGGTGCCGTTTGGTTGTTACAAAATAGGGACTATCGCTTCCGGTAGTGTAAATAGTTTTTTAACCAATGAAGTCACTACTGATCCCAGAGTACACAATCATGAGTGGGCTGCTACACTGGGACTGGTCTCATTTGCCGGATACAAACTACAAGACAATTCTCAACAGTGTATCGGCGTGCTGGCTTTGTTCAGCAAGCATCCCATATCTCAGGAAATAAATGAATTTCTGAACAGTATTGCTCATCTGGCATCACAGGTTTTCATGAAGGAGAAGGTAGAGCAGCATGTAAAGGAAAGTGAAAAAAAATACAGAAGCATATTTGAATCTTTCCAGGATCTCTACTATCAAACAGATATAAATGGAATTATTACCGTATTAAGCCCGTCGGTGAAAATAATGACAGGTTATTCTCCAGAGGAGCTGATTGGGCATTCCGTGAAAGAGGTATATGTTGATCTTTCACAACGAAAAAGGCTTTTTAGATTGCTCCTGAAAAATGGTAAAGTGGCAAATTATGAACAGAAATTGAAGAAGAAGAACGGTCAAATTGTTTTTGTGTCTGTCAGCTCTCATATGATATATAATGAGGATGGCCGGCCCGTGCATGTTGAAGGGACAATTCGTGATATCTCGGAAAATAAAAAAGTATTGGCAAATCTGGAGAAAGCAATGCGTCAAGCAGAAAAAAACGCCGCACGGCTTGATACCTTTGCCCATGAACTGGAAATGAAGAATCTGGATTTAGACATGGCCTTTGTCAAGGCAGAAGAGGCAAATAAAATTAAGAGTGAATTTCTTGCCAATATGAGTCATGAAATCAGAACTCCTATGAATGCCATAATTGGTATGACTGGCCTGGCACTGAAAACAGAACTGGATCAAAAGCAGAGACGCTATTTAGAAAATGTAAAATTTTCGGCAGATTCTCTTCTTGGTTTAATAAATGATATCCTGGATTTTTCTAAGATTGAAGCCGGTAAGCTGGAGATGGAAGAGATTGACTTCAACCTTTATACTGTCATGGAGGAGGGTATGCATTCCTGTTTTACCATGGCTGCTGAGAAAAAACTGGAACTACTCTGTCGCATTGATCCGGCTACACCGCACTATGTAAAAGGAGATCCCGGCAGGCTTCGTCAAATTATTATAAATTTGATTAATAATGCAGTTAAATTTTCCACTATTGGCGAAATAGTACTGAGTGTTGAGCCGCTCCCTGAAGATATGATTGTTGATAATACAAGAGCAGATAATAACCGGAAGAAGGAAATATTACTCCATTTTATAGTAACCGATACCGGAATTGGTATTCCGGCTGATAAACTTGATAATATCTTTAAGAGTTTTACTCAGGCTGATGGTTCGCATACACGCAAATACGGTGGTACTGGTTTAGGCCTTTCCATCAGTACTCGGATTTGTAATATGATGAATGGAAGTATGTGGGCCACCAGCGAACTGAATAAGGGAAGTGAATTCCATTTTACTGCATGTTTCAAGCCAGGTAAGCAGGCTGATACAGATATTACACCCATATCATTTGAAAGAATAAACGGGAAACGACTGTTGATTGTTGATGACAATGCAACCAACCGTGAGATTCTTCGTGGCCTCACTGAAGCATGGGGATTTGAAACCCTTGAAGCCGTTAACGGCACAGAAGCACATGAAATTATGAAATCGGCAACGAGTGAAGGTTATGGTTTTGATATAGTACTTCTGGATGTAATGATGCCTGAGATGGATGGTTTCACACTGGCAAAACATATTGTTGGAGATACTGAGCTTTGCCAGACGCGTATTATCATGATATCCTCAGCTGCAGAAATTTTATCTGAAAGACGACAAATTGAGTTGGGACTATACGGTTTTCTACAGAAACCTGTACGCCAGACTGAATTGATGGAATTAGTACAATGTGTTTTTGAGGGAAAACAAAAAGAAGAAGGCAGGTCTGAACAAATGACTAAAAAAAATAAAATGGCTGATGGCATTCATATCCTGTTGGCTGAGGATAATAAAATGAATCAGGAATTGGCCGTGGCAATTCTTGAAGGAGAAGGATATTCTGTGGATGTTGCAGAAAACGGAATTAAAGCATTGGAGATGTTGGAAGTGAAATCATATGATCTTGTGCTTATGGATATTCAAATGCCGCTGATGGACGGCTGGATTGCTACTCGTGAAATTCGAAAATCAGAATCAACTTATAAGGATATACCTGTTATTGCCATGACGGCACATGCAATGCAGGGTGACAGGGAAAAATGTCTTGCGGCAGGTATGGATGATTACATTTCCAAACCAATTAATACTCGGGAATTATTCCGAATTCTGGAAGAAAATACAACCCCAGTCATGAGTGAAGAAGAGCCAACGAATAAGGAGACAGAAATACAGATAGAAAGTGAAGTAAAGATTAATAGTGCTAAAGTGATAGAAAGAATTGGTGGGAATGAAAAACTTTACATGAAGATATGTGAAATATTTATTGATGACACGCCTCAACTATTTTTACAGCTGAAAGAGGCAGTAAATAGCGATGAATTGAGAGACACTGAACGTCTGGCACATTCAATAAAAAGTTCATCAGCCAATATTGGAGCTGATCAACTGGCTGATATTGCCTTAGATATGGAGAAGGCTGCAGGAAACGGAGATTTAAACAAAGTCTCATCTTTATTTGATAAATATCAGAATATGCTGGATAAAGCCATATCTGAATTACAGCAACTAAATAGTAGGAGTTAAAATGAAAAACAAAAATTTGTTTGTCATGGGGATACTATTTTTATGTTTTGGACTTAGTACTATAGACGTAGGTGCACAGGGTTTTGCATCAATCCTGGAGAAGCTTGACAAGCTGGAACAGAGGCTTAATCAACTTGAGGCTTTGGAAAAACGGGATATAAACAGGCTTCGTAATCAGATCAATGCAATTAAACCTGTGAAGAATAGTGGTGCTGATGCGGAAATTCTTACAGCCATGCAGATCAAAGTTGAAGATCTTGTTGTTAAAGTCAACGAGATTAAAAAAGCCTCCAAGGCTGATCTAGGTGCGAATGAAGTGCAAGGTCTTATCTCTGATCTGAAAGATCTTACCGGTGAATTGCGCAGAAATATTGAAACAGCAATAAATCCTCCTGTGAAGGATGATGAATTGAAAGTATCAGGTTTTGTGGATGCAAGTTATTTTTTTGATCATGCATCAAACAAAAATAGTTTTGGCCTGGATCAGGTTGAGATTGATTTTGAAAAATTATTTGGGGGTAAAGGCAGCATAAGAGCAGATCTTGAATGGGTCAGTGATGGAGCCGGAGGCATGGCACTGGAAGCTGAACAGGGATATGTCAAATACGGTTGCATGACTTTTGGTAAATTTAATGCGCCCATTGGTTTTGAACTTCTGGATGCTCCTGACATGTTCCAATTCTCTCATGCACTTGTTTTTAATTTTGGGCTGCCCACAAATCTCACCGGTATCATGTTTAATCATGATTTTAATAATGGTCTGGATATCGCACTGCATCTTTCCAATGGATGGGACCAGAATGTGGATATCAATAAAGGTAAGACATTTGGTGGAAGAGTTGGATATGCATTTGGTGGGGACAAAGGAGGTCTTGGCCTTTCGTTGATCAGAGGGGCTCAAAATGGTCCTGAAGGTGAATATCTTACAGTGTTAGATGTTGATCTTACCTTTAATCCCGTACCGGCTCTGACTATTGGTGGTGAGTTTAATAAGGGAAGTGATTACGTGGCAGGGCTAACTGTAGACTGGATAGGCTTTCTTTTAATGACTCACTACGATTTTACTGAAAAAACAGGCCTCACTTTCCGCTATGATTTTTTTGATGATATAGATGGGGCACGTCTCGGCAGCGGAGTAGCTGAAAAACGACAGGCACTTACCTTTGCCCCTACATTCAGCCTGGGTGACGGAATGGCAGCACTTTTTGAATTCCGCATTGATTTTTCTGATCAGGAAGTATTTACAGATAAGGATGGCAGTCCTTCAAAGAGCTCTGCAGGAGCAGCCTTTGAAATGATATATTTATTTTAAGTGAATAGTAGGTCGTAAAATTCAAGCATAAGATCTTGGGGGTTTTAATATGGGAGGTAATATGAATAATATGTTTTCTTCGGGTTTTTTTTAATCTTTGTGGGCAAGCTCAACCTGGTTAAAGTTTAAA
>JAGLOF010000088.1 GCA_023139105.1 bacterium | reverse complement strand
TTACAGTTTTGACTTCCGTTGACAAAATAATTATAACCTATGGTGGATGACATTTCCGGGAATGTGGGGAGTACCAGATGAGCTTTGTAATGCGGGACTATTTACTGAGCTACATGATGGTGATGGACCACCAAGCCCCATTCATCACGAATGTTGGGAAGATTACAAAGATTCACATTACTCTGAATATTGAGGTTAGCGATGTATTGGAAAAATAAATCATTTATATTAACTGTATTTTGCATTTATTTGACAAGCTACTTGGGTTGCGTATCCAGAAAAATAGTAACTGCTTATCCTACGACACTAGTGTCGGAGGATGGTTTTGAGATTGAGTTAGGCTTAAAAGACAAAAAAAGGATAGCTGTGGATAGCTTAATTTTAGGAGAGTTTGAGTCTCAATACTGGATCAAGCGCATTGATGAAGCCCATAAGGTGCCAAACACTAATATTGTCTCACTTAGAACCATTGAGCGTCAAAAAGGTCAGACAATAGGATTTGTAATTGTCTCCGTATTAGGTGGTGTCTGGGGATACCGTAGTGCATACCAGTTAAGTGTAGAAATGGAGGGGGGAGATAGTGCCCGCCATAAAAAAGCCGGTCGTACTATTGGCGCTACCTCCGCACTTCTTTCTGGATTTCTTATTGGTGCTCCAATTGGAAAAAGTATCGGGTGGAAGACTGTCTATATGCTAAATGATACTACGTCTACTCAATAAGAAATTATTAATTGAGGTTTAGGATGAATATTTTGCCTATGACTATCTGGAAAAATTAGGAGAAATTGATAGAACCACTGATATAGTCCAGCCTTTCCATCGCCCCACCTGGACCCGCAGCTCAAGGTACAATATGGGAAAAGCAGAGGACAAATACAAGTTTTGAAGAGTATTGATTCATGCATAACCAGGTGCCAATACAATAGAGATTGAAGTTGATGGAGGGTTGCAATGAATAGTCGAATAAAAAGCATAAGTGTCTTAATTTGTATTCTTTTAATACTTGGTTTGTCGCAATCATCTTTTGCTCAAATGAAATATGGGGATGGTATTAAACCAGCGATACTTACACATGCAGTAGGCATAACAAGTACATTAATAATTGTCAATGCAGCTGTTAATGAAGGTGGAGGTAACATTGGGGTGCAAATTGGCTATTCCTATTTTTTAGCAAGCTTACTTTCTACTACCATTTTCTCTAAAGATCCATTAAGAAATTTTTTCATTAATGGATTAGTATCAACGATTCCACTCGGTGTTTCTTATTATACTGATGGATCTCGGATGCTTTTTGCATTTTCATCCGCTTTGCTAATACCCATAATTCACATAATTATATACAGTAATATAAACTCTAATTTTAAGATAAAAAGTGATTCACGGGATATGGGAGTAAATGTCCAAATGGAAATGTTACCATGTGGGAATTTAAATACGAAATATACAGCACGAGTAATTCACCTTGAGTTTTAAAAGTTGGAAATTCTGGATGGGCGCAGTAATGTAACGGAATTAGGGGGCAAAATTAATATTTCTAAGATAACAGGGATTATTCTCTTTTTCATGTTCATTACACCAAAGTTGCATTCACAATCCTTCCCATATCTAAGTCCAGGCATACGAATTGGTTGGGCAGGCCAGGAGGGGATCACATTCACAGTTAAGTTCAGTATAGGCTTAAATTCCGATGAAGACCTTAGAAATCTCGAATATTATAATTTTACTTTAGGTGCAAAAACAACCCTGTCAAAAAACCAGAATAAACATAGGACAATGCCATTTCCCTTTTTTCAACTTCAATATGGCCGTGAACCTTTTAAGGGTAGTGGGGTTTTTGCTGGTGGAGGAATGGGATTTGCACTAATAAATTCCGAGGGCAATAAAATAATCCGACCATTTATAACTATTGATGCTGGTTTATTGCTATTCCCTTCAGTAGATATTTTATTTAAATCCTTGAAGGATCCTTTTTTAGATCTGGGACTGCTATTAGTTGCTCCTATTCCTATGAAAAGTATTTAGTAGCACTAGCTCATTAAAGAGTACATTGATCCCAAATCCGCAGGGGCTAATGCCTCTGCGGTGGGTCAAATTAATATTTTACTTCCGATCGCCGCCGACATCTGTTGGTGGCGTATTTGGGGAGAGATATTCATCCCGTTGGGCGGGGCAGCAGGGGAAAAAGGGACTTGTTATCGGCATGGTTACCTGGTATTCATGAAAGTATAAGTGAGTATTAAAAGTGGAGGCACTATGAAAGTATTAAAATTATTTATTTTTATTTGTGTTTTTATCACTATGCAAGGACTTTGCCAAGAATCCAATTCGGGAGTTTCTAAACAGACGAAAAAAAGTAAAACCTAGCATACTTCCTGTGATTGCCTTTTCACTTGTTGGATCTTTTGTTGGTGTAGCAATTGGAGGTTCTATAGATCCTGCAGAAAAAAATAAAATCCCTGGTGAAATGCACTTAGACATTTCGACTGGTGGTACGATTGGATTTTTTACTGGGATTATTGGAGGAACCTATATTGGATATCGGCTAGCAAAACGTGATGCAAAAAAAGTCAATAGTAAACAATTACATGATGCGGAAGGACGAAAAACTGTTTTTCTGGGAGAACCTGATATTTATCAGCTTGCCATTAATGTTGCACTCATCACAGTATGTTTAGTTGGAAAATAATTTGTTTTTCAGCTGATTCATAAATTACCGCTCACCGTCGACATCTGTCGGTGGCGTATTTGGGGAGGGATATTCATCCCGTTGGGCGGGGCAGCAGGGGAAAAAGGGACTTGTTATCGAATGCCAGCAATGGAAATGGTACACGAATAAAAACGGATTCTGATAAGAACAAAGGCAATTGCACACGGATGACGCGGATTTAACGGATAAAAACGGATTCCAGATTAGTATTAGGTTCTATCTGTGATCATCTTTCTAAATCCGCCTTTTCCGTGTGCCAATGCTCTCTTAAAATAAAAAAACATAAGAGGTAATTATGATAAGGAAGTCATTGATTGTCTTTCTGTTATTACTAATGGGCTTTGTCCCAATTTTAGCTCAAGATCGAGGTTTGGAACTAATAGGTGGGGTACTAACGGCAGCAACAATAATTTCCGGAGCTGAAAGCCCTGAAACTGTATCATCTTTACAATTTTGTTTAAGTGTTTCCGGAGGAATTGTTGGTGTCTTTCTCACGGGTAAATTCCTTTGCAATGTTGATGGATCTCTAAAGCATTGCATTATCAATGGAAGTTTAGGGGGCGTTGTTGGAGGGTTATATCTGGCATATTTGCATCGAAATAAGAACATTGACTCCCCAGGCCAACCCATATTCGAGATAGATGTAAGCTCAATTGAAAATCTGCTTAAGTATTCTGTTATAATAGTTCCAAGTGTGCTTGGGGCAATAATTGGTTTTAATCAATTTGAAAAAATCAATGATGCATTATTTAATCTTCAAGCAACTAATACTGCTTTGGGAGTACCGGGTGTATCAAAATCTTTAGAATTTGATTATTTTAATAGACCAATCTCTATCTCAAAAATGAAAATTATTCAAATTTCATTGTAAGTTCATCCGTTTTTTTTCCAATGCTCTTTAAAAATAAAAAACCAATTGAAAGATTTATTATGAAATCAATCAAAACCTTCCTAATCACCTTTGCAATTCCGATTACACTCTTCAGCCAGTCGATCTCAGGGTATGTAGGGGATCATGAAACAGGCACAAAGTTGCCCTATACAAACATATCGATTGCAGGGACAAATTCCGGAACAACAACAAATGCCGATGGCTATTTCCAGATGAAACTGCGCCCGGGGCTTTATAAATTGCTGTTTCAACATATCGGCTACACTTCACACACCGCTGAAATAATCATCGAAAACGAACCATTAACATTGAATGTAAAACTGCATTCTCAAGTTCTACCCATGAATGCTGTTACTGTCTATGCCAATCAACGATCAGATGTTGAATTGTTGATCATGAAAGCGGCTTCACAAAAACAGAAAACACTCAGCTTGATCAAGAACTATCGATGCAAATCTTACACAAAAACATCTTATCAATCAGCCCGAAAAAAAAGAAATGTCTATGGAGGAATTTTTGAGAATTATTCGGAATTATTCTATAACGCACCTTCTCAATGGCATGAACAAGTATTAAGCCAGAAGCAGACTGCAAATATCCCCAAAACTGTGGGCATGGTAAGCGGAAATACATTTTTAAATATCAATTCTGACAGAATCCATCTGGGTAAAAAAAATATCATCGGGCCAACCGCAGCTGATGCCATAGATCATTATCATTATGAAATTATCGATACTCTGTATCAAGATGAGCTGATAATTTACAATATTCAATTCAGGCCTGAAAACAATAAGACTCCTTCGATGCATGGGAGCATTTACCTTGTAGACGGCCTTTTTGTAATTAAAAAAATTGATGCACGGCTGAATACTCAGTGTAATTACGACGTATTTGAAGATATCCATATCGTGCAAACATATCGAACAATTGAAGATTCTATCTTCGTTCCGGAATATTCACTTCGGGAATGCACATTAAAAATTGATATTCCCCGCTTTCCTGAAATTATCATGTGCAAGCAAAATTACAGGGAAGATTATAATATTAACAGTGATGCAAACTTTATCACTCCCGGAGCCGAAGCTGTCAATTTTAAAGTCAGCATGCCTTTTGATTCGGTAAAAATGAATTTTCCACCCTTAACCGGAAATGAGATCAAGGCTTATGCAAGGATTGATAGTCTTGTTAAAAATAATAAGACTATTAGAATGATGACAGCCGTGTTGAAGCTGATGGATAGCTATTCCTACATCTCTAGTCTACCTATTGGAGAATTTTCAGACTTTTTTCATTATAACCGCGTAGAAGGCAATTTTTTCGGCATATCGCTGGATAGCAAAAGACTCTTTAACTCCTTTTCCTGTAGTGGCGGATATGGTTATGGGCTGAGCGATAAGAGATCAAAATACTTTATCAAGTCCGCATTGACTCTGGATCATAAAAATATGCGGCTGGCAATTAAAGGCGAGATGTATAAATCTATTCATACCAGGGAGGATAGGATAAAGTACCCCATACATCAAAATAGCTATTCAAGTTTATTTAAGGCATTTGACTACTATGATTATTATTATGCCAAGGGGTATACACTCAGTACATCTTTCTCAATAAATCATTTCGAACTATCATCAAAATATATCAACGAACAACATTCAATTGCAGAGACAAATTTACAGACCAGCCTGTTATCAAAAAAAGCGTTTGCCAGTAATCCTTCTATTTTGCCCGGCAAATACAGAGGTATAAATCTCAGTCTGGATTATTCCAATCGCTCTTTCCACAATTCACACATCAGCAAAAAAATGATACCCAACCAGAATTTCCTGGACATGCAATGTTCCATACATGCAGGAATCCCCGGCCTGGGAAGTGATTTCAATTTTAAAAAGTACAATCTCTCTATTTATTCACGCTTCAATGTCTATGCAACAGGATCGTTGGATGCAACACTTATGTTGGGATTCTCTCAAGGCAGTCTGCCTCCCCAATTTCTATTTGAACTGGAGAGCGGACATACGGGTTATCGAATATATAAAGCTTTTGCTACACTCAATCCCAATGTTTTTATCGGCACAAAAAAATGTGCCGCCTTTTTAGAACATAATTCCCATGACTCCATATTCAAACTATTACACCTGCCAATTCCATGGGACTTATCGATAATTTTCAATCTGGGCTGGGCAGGTTTTGAGGCAAATACAGATATTACTCATGATATGTTTTATTCGGAAACGGGTTTTGGCATAAATAAAATATTCAACCTCATCAAGTTTGAATTTGTCTGGAGGCTGAGGCATGTTCCGGATAGCAAATCTTTCTGCATTACTATGAAGATTGACGAGTTTGATGTTTTCTGATCCCAACACCCAGTGCCCCTCACAACAACTACACAGTTGGATATTCATATGATTGATACTAAAATTACCATCCACACCTTTCCTGTTATTTTATTGATTTGTTTGATGTTTAGATTCAGTTGTCGGAACAACAATAAAATAAAGCATAATGCAATTTCCTTGAGCACCGAACAGATACAAAATTTGATCACTGAAAATTTAAGCTACATACAAATATTAGATATCTCCAAACCTCAAAATTTCATGCTAACCCCTAACAGGATTAAATATAATAAGATAAATAATTGTCTTTATATTTGGGATTATGATGCAAAGATCGTTGTAACAGATATAGATTTTAATGTAAAATTTGAGATTGGGAATGAAGGCCAAGGACCAATAGAATTTAGCAAATTTACATATCTGAATTTCATTGACGATATGCTATATACTGTCGATTATGCGGCTCTTCGGATACAGCTATTGACATTAAAAGGTGGGTTTATTGAGAGTTTTAAAATCAAATATGGCTATGACAATTTTATCGCAACAAACAATCAGTTTGATACATTTTATATGACTGCATACAATACTCCCGATGAAAAACTTTTTGGTTTAATGAATAAAAGAGGCGATATAACAGGCCGCTTTGGTGACTATATTAATATTCATATAGAGTTTGAATTGAATCGTGTTTCAAACAGCCTTTACATGACAGTAGATACTGAAAGCGACCTTTTCTGTGTATTTCAGCACATTCCGATACTCCGAAAATATAATACCCATGGTAGGATAGTGTATGAATGTAACTTTGAAGAATTGGAAGAAGTTGCTGATGCTATTGCTCATTATGAAAATATATTCATACCGGAAATGCTAAAAAAACTTTCAGGAAATAAAGAACGTGAAAAATGGATCAGAACACATAAAAACATATGCAAAGGTATTTATGTAGATAGTAATTTTGTTTATATCTTATTCAGGAAACGACATGTTGTTGTATTTGACAAAACTACCGGACAAGTAATAAAAAGGATAATTTTACATGGCACAGATAGCAGACATGATATTCAAGCTATTGATGTCAGTTCAGATAAGTTTATATTTGCAGTTGAGCATGAAACTTGTAATTTATTGAAATATTTGAAGTATTAATAATTTTTTGGCCTATGTTGAAAAGAATGCGTAGTTGCCCTGTACTCTTTTAAAGTTACGAAAAGAGCAACTTCAGAATGTCTCCACGGAAATCACACGGAGAATACACAGAAAAGGGCAAAAACAATAAATAATGTAACGTTTTAATAACGCAGGGATAGTACGAGCAGCTATCGATGGGAGTGTGAGATATAGAGAAAGAACAGCCTGATATGATAATACGGAAAATACTGTGATTACATGGAAAAAGATATCTGTTGTCATCCTGTTAATCCTGTGATCCTGTCCTGCTCTTTATATATATAGGGCAGGGATGGGAGGCTCCGTGTATTCCGTGGAGAAATGCTTTTTCTTTTATACTTTTTCTTTTAGGCTCTTCCAGGTATCCTATGAAGTAATAACCTACACACCAACATGCTGTCAATCCTGTGATCCAGCCAATGTACCCATGTTCCGATAATATTTACCGTAGTATACAGTTTACAATTTGACATCAATGCCCTTTCCTTTTATATTATGATCACACACCAACACAGTAATTAAATATGATTTGAACACTTAAATGTCATACACACCACTAACTGAGGAGCCAGAGTATGAACTTTTCTCTGACCGACTACATCGTTTTTTTCGGTTATATCGTCTTTATCATCTCATTGGGACTATGGGTCTCTAGAGAAAAAAAAGGGCATGTGAAAGATTCCAAAGACTATTTCCTTGCCTCCAAGGCCCTGCCGTGGTGGGCTGTCGGTGCTTCTATCATCGCTGCAAATATATCAGCCGAACAGGTTATAGGCATGTCCGGCTCCGGTTATGCAATAGGCCTGGCCATTGCCTCATATGAGTGGATGGCAGCCATAACCCTGATCCTGGTCGCCAAATACTTTTTGCCGATATTCCTGGAAAAAGGCATCTATACCATGCCTCAGTTCCTGGAAATCAGATATAATAAGAAAGTCCGCACCGGACTGGCCATGTTCTGGCTACTTGTCTATATATTCATCAACCTGACCTCAGTACTATATCTGGGCGGCCTGGCACTGGGTGAAATAATGGGTGTGCCCCTATTCTGGGCGGTAATTGGCCTGGCAGTATTCTCATCACTTTATACGATTTACGGCGGTCTTAAAGCCGTGGCCTGGACCGATGTAGTTCAAGTAGTCATCCTGATCTTTGGCGGCCTGCTGACCAGTTTCCTTGCCCTGCAAGCTATTGGAGCAGGAGACGGTGCCTTGGCCGGCCTCAGCCGACTATTTGAAAATCTGCCTGATAAATTTGACATGATTATCAAACCGGGACAGATTACAATACCCCAATCCGATGGTTCTATTAAAGATGCCTTCCAGGATCTTCCCGGTCTGGCTGTCCTGATATCCGGCATGTGGATTGCTAATCTTTTCTATTGGGGATGCAACCAGTACATCACGCAGCGTGCTTTAGCTGCCAAGTCAATTAAAGAGGCCCAACACGGTCTGGCTTTTGCCGGTTATCTTAAACTTCTGATGCCACTTCTGGTGGTCATCCCCGGTATTGCCGCATTCTACCTTCTGAACATAAGACCGGACTTGATACCCGGCGGTGCTGAAACCATGATAGTCAAACCCGATAATGCCTACCCCTGGCTGCTCAATACCTTTGTGCCAACGGGTCTGAAAGGCCTGGCCTTCGCCGCCCTCATCGCGGCCATTGTTTCCAGTCTGTCTTCGATGGTAAACTCCACTGCTACACTCTTCGCCATGGATATATATCAGCCGATAATTAATAAAAATGCTTCTGAGAAACAGCTGGTCTCCATGGGCCGTATTGCAAGTGGAATAGCCCTGATTATTGCAATTGCTCTGGCACCTCAACTGGGACGTCTGGACCAGGCATTCCAATACATTCAGGAATTCACCGGCTTCTTCAGCCCCGGCATTTTCTGTATTTTCCTGTATGGTCTGTTCTGGAAAAAAACCAAATCCAATGCCGCACTGGTGGGTGCTATTCTCTCACTGCCATTGTCCATTCTGTTTAAATTTGCAACACCCGGTCTGCCGTTCATTGACCGCATGGGCCTGATATTCCTGATCTGTTCAGTTCAGGTTATCCTCATGTCCGCACCAACAAAAAGCACATTCCGGGCCATGGGCATCAGTCTCCTTGCAGCCGCAGGGATCACCGGCCTTCTGAATTCGGTGCTGGACGTCATGACTTTGCAGCACGCCATGTATGTTGGAATTTTTGCAGCCGCCGCACTCTTTGTATTGCTTTTCCATAAAGGAGATCAGGGCGAAGATTCACCAAAGGCTATTAAAATTAACCGGGTACTATTTGCCACCACGCCGCTTTTTAATGCACTGGCCATTGGTATTGCCGGCATACTATGTGTGCTTTATATTGTTTTATGGTAGCAATTCACTTAGATGGGGGCTGTATCAACGCCCCCATTTTATACACTAGCGAAAGAAGCTACATCATGTCATCAATGCAACAATGGATACAGTATTTAGAATCAAACGCACCCAATGATTCCTTTCATCGGCTATATGGCAATGAATGCCTTGCTGCACAGAAAGAACGATATATAAAGCTTCTTGAAAAATTTAAAAAATCTTTTGGTGATACACACATCAGCATCTTCTCTTGCCCCGGACGTACCGAGATTGGGGGGAATCACACAGATCATAATAATGGACGTGTACTGGCAGCGGCCATCAATCTTGATGCCATTGCAGCTGCAACGCCTGTTCATCATCAAAAAATCACCTTAATCTCAGAAGGATTCAGGCCATTTAAAGTTAACCTGGACGACCTTGCAATCAAGCAAGATGAGATAGGCACAACCGAATCTCTAATCCGCGGAATTGCCGCACGCTTTACAGAGCTGGGGTATAAGATCGGTGGATTCAACGCCGTAATGACCAGCGATGTCCTCACAGGTTCCGGCCTATCCAGCTCAGCAGCTGTTGAAGTTCTTATCGCCTCTATTTTAAATGGACTCTATAACGACAATCAAATTGGACACGAAGAACTGGCCCGTATCGGTCAATATGCCGAGAACGTCTACTTTGGCAAACCGTGTGGCCTTATGGATCAAACAGCCTGTGCTGTGGGCGGTATCATCACTATCGATTTTGCCGATAATGAGAATGCCCTGGTGGAAAAAGTGGACTTTGATTTTAACGCCCGGGACTACGCGCTATGTGTGGTTGACACGGGTGGAGACCATGCAGATTTAACAGATGACTATGCAGCCATACCTGCTGAGATGAAGGCCATTGCTGCATTCTTTGGTGAATCTACATGCCGCCCAATCAGTATGGACATGCTTCAAAAAGCAATCCACGACATCAGGAAGACGGTCGGTGACCGCGCTATACTTCGTACTATGCATTTTATAGATGAAAATTCCCGTGTAATTCAGCAGGTTGCTGCACTAAAAGAGAACAACTTCACTCAATTTCTCGCTTTGATTCGTGAATCCGGACTATCATCTCACCGCTGGCTTCAGAACGTAGCACCTGTACACCATACGGATAATCAACCCATAGGCCTGGCTCTTGCCCTGGCAGAACATTTCATAAATTCCATTGGTGAAGGTGCTGCACGTGTTCACGGAGGCGGATTTGCAGGAACCATACAAGTGTTTATACCACGTCGCCATGTAGACAGCTTCATCAATTTCATGACTCCCGCTTTTGGAGCTGATGCGGTAAAACCACTTATGATTCGTCCGGAGGGTACGTTTCAGTGGACTATTCCAGAATAAAAGAATTATATAGACAGATATTAAGTGTCGTGTCTCCCTGGGAGATAAGACGAATAGACCTCCAAATGGATGCCCCCCAGTGAATAGTGAACTGGTATTTCAGTTCAATGTTGCAAGAACAAAAATTCAGCAACTAACAAAACGAACAAGACGAACAACAAAAATTACAATTATAAAACAAAAACACCTTACTTGACATTAACATCTTTTTTTACAAATCTCTATATCTTTTTCTCTCTTGTTCGTTTTGTTCGTTTTGTTCGTTGCCAATCTCTATATCTTTTTCTCTTCCTGGTTTTGTAGTTAAATCATTATTAGTTAATCGATATTCGCTATTCATACCAGGTTATAGTAAACTTTAATCCATAAAAAACCCAGAAGTGCCATATTTATCAAAAATCAGCTCTTATCCGTGTAATCTGCGTCATACCCATCCGGGCACTATGTCCGTGTGCCATTGCTCTTTGTATGTTTAAGATAATTATTTTGTATCTTTAACAGTGAACTCAATTTCACGCTTCTCTAAGT
>JAGLOF010000087.1 GCA_023139105.1 bacterium | reverse complement strand
TATTTGGATTGGAGAAGATAGTGATAATAATATATTAGTTGATATATGGGAGATAGAATTAGAAGAAATGTTTTGCCCAAAAGTAATAATGCATTTACATAATCCGATGATTCCTACACCAGTTGAATTTTTACTAGATGACACTGCTTTGATGCAGAAATTTAGTACTTCGCATGTAGTACATTGGGATACAGATAGCTCAACTCGTACAGTACAAGAAGCATTTGAATTTTATAAGAACTCTTGGAATAAGCATTGGTTTCTTGATTTGGGTGGTACAAATTCAAATCGTACACCTTCATATTGGGCAAGCTATTACAATTCAAGAAAAAATAATTATTCAACGCCTACTACATATGCACACTGTTTTAGAGATCAAGGATCATGTGTAATACAATATTGGTTTTACTACCCGTATAATGATTGGGCTGGGGACCATGAAGGCGACTGGGAGCATATTAATGTGAAGCTTTCATCTGCTAATCCTGATGTTGCAGAGATGGTTGAGGTTGTTTATTATTTTCACGAAAAGCGAAAAACTTTGAGTGTCTCCCAAATCTCAAAAGATGGTAATCATCCCTATGTTTATGTTGGTGGCAGTCAAAATGCATTTACTTGCAGTGGTTCTACATCTGGAGGTAGCTATTATCGTGTTGGTACTTTGACTAATGTAATAAAAATTACAGGACTTGGCGGGCCATCTGATGTGGATGAAAACATTGTTGGGACTAGGGTCATTCAACCTGCTGAGTTTAATATTGTCCACATGGCAAGTGTCTGTAATCTTTGGTGGATGAAGTTTCCCGGTGAATGGGGTGTACCGCCCTCATTGATATCTGATTCTGATGTTATTACAAATCATGCACCTGTGAGTCCTTTTCATCATGATTGCTGGGAAGAATACGAAGCTGATGGCAAAGCAAATTATAATCGTTGGTAGTATTCACAGATTGTACCAATTATTTAGAGGATAATAAACATGTATGTGATCCGCCAAAAAAAAAGTATGTCTATCAGGTTTAATCTTTACTCAAAATTTATAATTATTTGGTTTTTTATAACCATGTGCGTATGGCATGGTGATATTATTGCGCAAGAGTCGCTCCAAAAAGGATCCCATATAGCAAGTGTGATATATGAATTAGGAGCGGCTCTGGCTATAGAAGGAGCCGGTATTGCAAGCATGAGTTTAATAGATATGGGGCCCGAAATACCGTTATTTATAACCGGGATAGGTATGATTACGGTTATAAATGCAATTGGTGTAAAAACCGGTTATATAGGTTCTGTCCCATTAGCTGTTTGTGGTGGTCTGGCTGGAGCAGGAATGTGTTTTGTGATTGCACTAAGGGCTGGTTTTGCAGGAGATGTTGGAACAGCAAGACTTTCTTTGCTTTTACCTGCATTGGGTTTAGTACTTGGGTATAATGCAGGTTGTTCTGCAATAGAGCCGGAATCTTTGCCTCACCGTGCTGAAGCCCTTGGGTTTTTACTTCATGCTCCAACCTGTGTGACAGATCTGAAAATGAGCCCGCATGGTACATTGTATCGTCAAGTTAATTTTAATTTAATTAATGTATCATTTTAAGTAGAATTTTAATTTTGTTGTATCTATCGCGATATGTGTATTCCCCGGTACATTGAGTGTGCCGGGGAAGTTGCACAGGATGGGGCTGTGTCCCATGAGAGATTAATGATACAGTATCAAAGATCATATATTCCTGCTGACGCTTGTTTCAGAATTAACAATCCTGCTAATATTAGTATGGCACATTTCTTAGTTAGTGTAGCCGGTGGAATTGGAAGTGTTTATATTGATTGTAGGGAGGTTTTTTTGTGATGAAAATTACTATCAAAATGTCATTAGTAATTGTTGTATTAAGTGTTCTAAATTGTACCTCAAGGCGGATTTTAACAGAAACAGATAAAGGTCTAATAATAAAAAACAACAAGGGCCCTTTGCTGATATATATGACAGATGGTAGTAGCTTTGAGGTGAAAAGTGTAACAATTCTTGATGATTCGATTAGATGTCAATCTAATTTTTCTGGACAATTCAGTACCTGTTCAAATTCATATATAAGTTGTATTATACAAAAGAACAGGCATAAAAGGGCTATTGCAGGCTTTGGGATTATTGGAGCAGTCTGCGCCGGAGCTGCAAGTTATTTGCACTCTGTGTTTGTCTCCATGAACTCAGAAAATGATATAAATGATCATTTAAGTGGAATTGCTAAAATGAGTGTGATATTTGGAGTTCCGGGAGCACTACTTATTGGTGTACCGTTTGGATATTTAATCGGTAGCAAAGATATTTACATACCTAATAAAAAGTAATACTATATTTAGGTTGCCAATGCCCGATTTAAGTGGAATGGGTCATTAAATAGTTAGATGTTATGCTTCTATCTTGACCAGATGATATCGGAAATGTTACACCACCTGGACCTGCTTTTCAACAGCCATGGAACAATGTCGGTTTATATAGTGGGAATGAATATTATACTTATTGAGTGAGGATCATATGAAACGCATTTGTATTTTATTGTTGATACTTACAATAGGAAGTGCTCCGCTTGATAGTATTTGCCAGGAAAAGCAGCCCCATTTCAAAAAGTATATGGCTGCAGTAAGCTTGGGTAATCTGGCAGGATTTATTCTAACAGCTTCTGTGGTGAGAGTTACAGGTGGAACTAAAGAGGGGAATCTTGATGGGCTTTCTATAATTTTAGGTGTTGGTCCTTTAGCAGGGAGCAATCTAGGTGCACTCGCCGTATCAGCAGAAAAATCAAAAGTTTTTCGTTTTAATATGATTGCTACAGCATTGCCTTTTTTAGCATTATATTTTATTGATAATACCCTCATGCTTTCGGCTTTATATAGTGTTATAGCCATTCCGATAATCACGATGATAAGCTCATATAATATTGACAAAAGAGAATGGGAGCAAGTAAATTTGAAAAGTCAATCAAGCGTTCATATGCCCGTAAAAAATAATATTTATATGTCGTGTGTTGAACCTGCTAAAATATTAGTTAAGATCCCCATATTTAATATGTCCTGGTGAGTAAGAAAATGTTTTATGACGGCAAAAGTTGTTTCCACCCCGCAGAGTCTCCGGCCTCTGCGGGTACGATTTAGGGAATAATGTAATTTTTTTTATCTTGACAAATATCACAGCTTTGGTTTAATTGATACTATCATTATATTGATGTAGATTCATATTCATTTTGGAGCCATAATGCCACTAAAACCCAATCTCAGTGAAATTCAAAGCGCATATAAGCTGATCGCTCCGCATATCCATAAAACCCCTGTCTTAACATCTTCTGCAATTGATGAGAAAGTTGGTGCCAATGTCTTTTTTAAATGTGAAAATTTACAGAAGGTAGGTGCTTTTAAAATTCGTGGTGCGTCAAATGCTGTGTTTGGATTATCAGATGAAGAAGCGCAGCGAGGTGTTGTAACTCATTCTTCCGGTAATCATGCTGCTGCTGTAGCTTTGGCTGCACGCTGGCGGAAAATTCCCGCCTATATTGTTATGCCGGAAACATCGCCGCAGATCAAGCAGAAAGCTGTTGCCGGATACGGCGGCAAGATCACTCTTTGCGGGTCTACACCCAGAGATCGGGAAGAGGCCGGGCAAAAGCTTATTGAAAAGACTGGCGCACATTTTATTCCGGCTTATAATGATGAAGTGGTCATTGCAGGGCAGGGAACAGTTGCGCTTGAAATATTGGAACAGATACCAGATCTTGATATTTTAATTACGCCTCTGGGTGGAGGTGGTTTAACCGGGGGTGTAGCCAGAGTTATTAAGGAGTTCAAACCCTCAATCCATATGGTTGGGGCTGAACCTGAAGCTGTAGATGATGCATATCGTTCAAAATTATCCGGAAAAATTGTCACCATTGAAAAACCCTGCAGTATTGCAGATGGGCTTTTAATGCCATTAGGTGAAAAGACATTTCCTCTAATCTATGAACTTGTCGATGAGATTATACTGGCCCCTGAACGTCAAATAATAGAGGCAATGCGTTTGATATATGAGAGAATGAAGATTATTATTGAACCCTCATCGGCAGTTCCATTGGCAGCATTACTTGATAATCGCCTTGATGCAAAGGGACGCCGTGTGTGTATAGTGCTCTCCGGTGGGAATGTAGATTTATCAGCTTTTTTTGAATGGCTTCGTTCGCGGATTGTTTGAAATATTAATTTTACGGCAAGGGGCGCATTCAAATCGTAAAACCTGCAAGGAAGCACGCAGAGCCAGAGCAAATGGCACACGGATGATACGGATTACACGGATCAGAACAAACCTACATGGATTCCCGGAAAAATAAAAAAACTGTCTCCCCGGTAATCTTTTGGCCGGGGTCTATACTTAACAGTGTCTGTGTTTTTTAGAATAAAACACCGGGTGTTGAATTATTTTAATTTTGTATAAACTATATATAGCAGTTGTAATTCAACACCCGGTGTTTGTAAGGTAGATTTTTGTGTCTTCCTAATACTTAATTTAAATTCCCATGCTCTCCTTTGTGAAGAGGCGATAGAGCACCGGTACGATGACCAATGTTAATATCGTTGAGAAAAGCAGACCTCCAATTATTGTCCAGCCCATTGGTGCCCAGAGTGAACCGCCTTGCAAGGTCAGTGGCAGCAGCCCGCCTATGGTTGTTGCAGTTGTCAGAATAATGGGTGTAAACCTTGTCTCTCCGGCTTGTTGAAGAGCATCTTTGATTGAAAGTCCTTCTTTTCTGAGTTGATTTGAATAATCCACTAAAATTATTGCATTGTTAACAACAATTCCCACCAGACTGGTCAATCCAATGAAGGCAGTAAAACTGAATGAATTGCCGGAGAGCAGCAATCCAAGTATAGCTCCGATTATTGCCAGGGGAATGGCAGAGAAGACAATTAATGGCTGTATGTATGAGCGGAATTGCAATACCAATACTGCAAAGATAGCAATTATGGCAATTATAATTGCCTGCTGCATACTGCCAAAAGAACTGCCCTGAGACTCCATTTCGCCAGCAATATAGAGCTCGTAGTCTCTTGGCCAGTTTAAGGCTTTAATCTGTGTAGTAATATCACCTGTAATTTGACGTACATTGCTTCCTGGTAACACATCGGATGTTACAGTTACAGCTCTTTTCATTTGGAAATGTGTAATACCCGAAGGGCTGGGCGTAAGTTTTAATGCAGCCAATTGTTTTAATGGTACAGATGTACCGTTGCGGCTGGCAACGTAGATCCTGTCAAAGTCTGAGATAGCGGGTCTGTGAGTAAAAGGCATACGCACTACAATATCGTAATCTTTACCTGATTCATCTTGAAAAGTATCAATAGACAATCCGGTCATAGCCGCTCTTACTGTTTTATCAATCTCGCTTAATGCAACTCCGTAACGTGCTGCCTTGTCACGGTTAATCTCTACTGCAATGTCACTCTTACTGAATGCCAATGGGTCATTGATGTTTACTGTGCCATCATGGATTTTAATTATATCGGCAACCTGAGCAGAGAGATCTTTGAGTATATCCAGATTTGGTCCGATAATTCGTAATGCAATGGGTGCTATGGTCCCCGGCCCTTGCTCAAGCTCCTTGATTTCTACACGCACACCGGGCATGTCTTCTGCGTGATGTCTCAATCTTCCCATCAATTCTCTCATCTCATCTTGATTGTTGATCTTTAAACTTACAAAAAGATGAGCATAGTGTGTGGCATTGCGTTGTGTATGGACATTGTAGTAGATTCGTGGATTACCGTGACCGATGTTAACTGCAACGTGACGGACGGAAGATTCTTCTTTCAGCCATGATTCTACTTCAAGGGCTGCCCTGTCAGTCTCATCCATGGCACTGCCAGGAGGCAGGAGAATTTGAATGAAAAATAGAGGTTTGTCTGCTTTTGGAAAAAAAGTAACACCTATAAGAGGAAAGAGAGCCAGGCTGCCGGCAAATACCACCAGGACCATGGCTACAACACGACCGGGCTTGCTCAGGGCTTTTTTTAGCAGAGGGCGATAGCGTTTTTCGATGAATCCCTGTAGTTTGTTTTGGGATTTAGCAGTCTTTACAGCCTCTTTAATTTTCAAGAATTTTGATGACAACAAAGGCGTAAGGGTTAATGAAATCAATAGAGATGCAAGTAAAGTGAAGACTACAGTTAATGGCATTGAGCGAATAAAATCACCGGTTATATCCTGCATAAATATTATGGGTATAAATGCCAGAACCGTTGTCGCCGTTGCACTGGCAATTGCCCAACCTACTTCAGTAGTCCCTTTTATAGCTGCTTCACGTCGGGATAGTCCCATTCTCAGATATCGGCTGATATTTTCTGTTACCACAATAGCATTATCTACCAGAAGGCCCAAAGCAATAACCAGGCCTGCAATAGACATCTGTTCCAGGCCGTAACCACTTTGATGAATTGCTGTGATGCCAATAAAATTTGAAATAGGGATTGCCAACATAACAATGAAAGCGGCTCTGTAACCTACAGCCAGAAAAATGATCGCTCCGACCAGGAGTACACCCTGAAAAAGGTTGGAGAAAAATCCAGTGACCCGTTTTTCAACGCTTTCAGATTGATTAAATACAATAGTTGAACTCAAGTCAGCAGGCAGATTGTCTTTCCATTTTTTAATTATCGGTTTTGCTGCATCACGAATATTAAAGATATTTGTTCCTGTTTTCTGATTTGCTGTTATCCAGATTGCCCGCTTGCCATTTATCCTTGCACGATGAGTCTCATCGGCATATGAGTATTTTACTTCAGCTATATCTTTGATATATATTGACTTGCCGCCAAGAGCATGAATGGGTGTATGGCGTATCTCGTCTAAAGATTTTAATGTGCCGGAAGTTTTAATAGTAAGCCGGCGCGTGCCAGCATCTACAGCACCTCCCGGGATATTTGCATTGGCGTCTAAAATTGCACCCATTATATAGTCAAGAGTCAGACGGTAGGCCGCCATCTTGCCCAGATCTATTGAGATATGTACTTCCTGTTCAGGATATGCCCAGAGGTCTACTTTTTTAATACCGCTGATGCGTTCCAACTCTGTTTTTAATCTCTCTGCTTCCATCTCAAGTTCACGAAAAGAGGCGTCAGCAGATTGAACGCTGATCTGATATATATAGACATCACTTATTGTCCACTTGATTATCTCCAGTAGGTGCAGTTTCTCCGGCAACTTCTCACGGATGCTGTTGATTTTCTGTGTGACATCGGTGAATTTTTCATCAGCATCTGTTCCCGGAAAGAATTCAACATCTACTACTGCCAGCCCGTCTTCCGCAGTGCCGGTGAGAAAGCGGACATCATCCAGTTCATTCAAAGCTTCTTCAACCGGATTTATGCAGAGTCTTTCCAGGTCTGCGGGTGAGGCACCGGGATAGATCATGATGATACTGGAACCTGCCGGCTGTACGGCAGGGTCTTCTGAGCGGGGCATTGTGCGATAACTGACAATACCTGAAAGAACCAGCAATGCAATTATTACTATTGTGAATTGATGATGCTTAATTGCTAATTGGGGGAGTTTCATCGCTTATTCTCCTGCTGCATTCTGTCGTCTTTAGCAAGCACCTGAATGTAGCTGCTGCGGCGTGACTTGGTTGGAATAATTGTAAAACCGGCATTACAGGCAGTATCCATGTTAGATTCCCACTGTTCATTATCAACATGTCCTCGTGGCTCAATAATAAGACATATACCTCCGGATTTGAGTATTTCAAAGGCTTCATTAAAAAAGACTTCTGCATCTGGCAGTTCATGTACTACATGGGCCGCTAAAATAAAGCTGACAGATTCCTTTAAATTGATGCTGTCTGCCTCTGTGCGGTGAAGCGTGATATGTTTAGACAGATTGCGTCTTTTGGCTCGCCGTTTAGTGATATCCAGCATCTCCTGCTGGAAATCTGCGGCTATAACTTTACCTTCAGGGCCTGTCAATTTAGCCATTGGTATAGTAAAGAAACCAGGACCGCAGCCCATGTCAAGAACTGTGTCGCCAGGCTTTATAAATGGACGCAGCAGTTGTGTAGGCCGTGCACTGAAATATCTAAAAGGAATTAGAAGCATTGGGGCCATCCAGCCGGGGCAGATATGATGCTCTCTCATCTTTCACCTCTATTACGACGTGTAATACGTACTGGCGTTGTGTCATCCAGAAAAGAAGAGCCTCTGGTGATGACATGGTTAATGCCCTGAAGACCATCACGTATATAGACATGATCATCTTCCAGGTGGTCAATAATTACAGGAATCTTGTGGGCAGTAGAGTCGGAATTTATTACAAAGACGGATGCATGTTTATCGTGAGCGTCTACTAGCGCATCAATTGGGATGACTTTGCACAGGTGGTCTACAGCGGGATAAAGATCTACCTGGCCCACAAAACCACTACGCAGTTGCATTTTTCCTGCTTTTAATGTAATCGAGACAGTATAGGCACCATTTTGGGGGTCGGGTGCACCACTGATCTCAGTTAATATAGCAGGTTTAATGATATCAGGATATGCATCCAGACGTACGGAAGCCGAATCTCCAAGCTGGAGTTTGATAACATCAACATCAGTGACACCAGCTTTAATTATCCAATCTGCTGTTTCAGTTGCAAATACAAAGACCGGGTGTCCGGCAGAGACCATTTCAAAAGATTCTACAAGCCGCATCAAGATACGACCAGATGCAGGTGCTCTTATGACCGCGTGTTTGTGGTTGAACAAGGCGATGTCAAGCTGTGCTTTGGCAACATCAATGGCAGTAGAGGCATTTTGCAGTTGCTCAAGTGTAACTACACTATCAGCATACAGATTTTCCGCACGATGGAAGTCACGCCCGGCTTTTTCCATGGCAGCCCTGGCCAGTGTTAATCTTGCGTTGATCTCATCCGGATTCAGGCTGGCTAGAAGTTGCCCTTTTGCAACAACATCACCATCTTTCACATTGATTTCTTTGATAATACCGCCAATTTTAAAAGAGAGCTTCATCTGCTTTGATGCTTCCAGGCGGCCACTTATGCGCACAGGAGCTGTACTTCTTTGTGTCCGGATTTTTGCAATTTTAACAGGTGTGGCATGCTGTTTTGGTGCAGTTTCTCCTGCACCTTTTTGACAGGCTGTGACAAGGATTAAAATGCCTGGTATTGCCAGCTTGATGCATGAATATATCTGTTTTTTCATCTGTAAAACCTTTCATTAACCTTGCTGCCATGTGGCAACATACTCTGTCATTGAGTCAGGGAGAGCAATGCCCGGCTCGCTGTGTATCCAGTGTCCGCTTAGGCCAATCTCTCTGGCGGTCAATTCGAAATGGCTCATGCCAATACCTACATCGAGGCGTTGCAAGTCAGCCAGTTTAAGAGTATTTAATGTTCTGTGATAAGATGGCAGTCTCTCTACAAAGAAGTGGAATTGTCCGTCGTTCACAATAACTCGCCACGGCTGACGGTTTGATGCAGACGGTGCAAGCCGCAGCATCTCAAGGGGGGCAGTATAGTCATCTGCGTCCTGCTCGGTAAATGGAACCTTGAAATCTCCTTTAAAAAAGAGTTCTTTCCATAGCTTACGTCTGTCTGAACCGGCACTGCGGCGCGTGAGATTATCCAGCCAGGTACGTTTATCCAGAGGAATGCCGACAGATATTACTGCAGGAACTATTTCATTATTTTGTATATTGATAATTTTTGCAAAACCTGAGCGTGTGAAGCTGCCACCAAGCCAGCAAGATCCCAGCTCAAGACGTGTAAGTTCAAGAACCAACAGCTCCAGTTGATACCCGAAATCAACAACACCATCTGCTGTATTAGAGACAGCACCTACAATGTAGCCCATGGGATTTCTAATCATGCCATATGTCCCCAGGCGGCGCAAGGAGCTTGAGTTTTCAGTCTGTCCCGAGACCCATTTAATCCTCACCTCGTTACCAAGTGGAGCAGTGTCCATGTGCTCTATAAATTGCCTGATGGCTTCCTGCTTTTCAACGGGTACTGGTGAAGCTTTGTAACCTCTTATGGAGCTGCGCTGTTTTATCAGTTCCTGAATTGAAATTTCTTTCATTTATCTTATCCTTTCGGGTAGGGGATATGCAGCAATTACTCTTTCCAGGCAGGCCTGCTTAATCAAGAGATCGGCACGGGCAGCAATAGCCTGAACACCGGCTTGCATAGTTTGATTTTGTGCATCCAGAAATTCAAGCTGTGATGCCATTCCCTCGACATACTGTTTTTGATATGCCCTGAATGCCTCTTGAGCGGCTTTTTCTCCGGCTTCAGTGGCAGCAACAGCACTTTGAGCTGCGGCCAGTTCTTCAAGTATCTGAACTACCTGGAGGCGTATCTGCGATTCGGCCTCCAGTTTTTGTGTCTTGATTCGTTTACGCAGTAGTTCCGCTTCCTGGAGTTGATTACGGTCTTGAAAGCCTTTGAAGATATTCCATGATAGCACCATAGAACCCATCCAGTAGTCTGCATCTTTATCAATACGATAACTAGTACCCTGTATGCCATAGTCTGCAACCAGTGTAAGCGTCGGTAGAAAACCGGCACCGGCAAGGGCCTTTTTGTCACCGGCTATAAGTATTGCCAGATTGAGCTGTTTTAATTCTTCACGAGTATTTATTGCCTGTATAATGGCATCCGGTCCTTTTGGTGAAAGGATATTGTGTCCAGGTAAGGCCTTCTGATTGATGAATTCCACAGTTGTCGTCTGATCGCGATTAAGTAGGAAATTAAGATAAGCCAGTGCCAATTTTGCATCTTTTTCAGCTTCAATCAAATTTTGATCCAGTGAATATTTTTCAGCTTTAGCCCGCCAGACTACTGCCCGGATGACCTTATCCTGATCAAATAGTTTTTGATTTACGCGTACATGTTCTGTCAGCACTGATATGGTTTTCTCAAATAGCAATTTGGCGTGATGAGCCTTCAAAGCGTTAAAATACGCTATCTTGATTTCGGCGGCAAGTTCTCTGGCAAAGGTCTGTTTTTCAAGTTTCTTGATTTTAGCCATATGATTGTGCAAGTTGATATTATGCCAGATAGCCGGTTGAAAGATTGGTTGTATGAGGGTGAGCTTGGTTTCCTGTTCCTTCTTTCGGAGAAAAGGAATTTCTATGTTAGGCAGATTTTCAGGAAATGTAGCAGGCTCTCCGGCCAGTGCCAGGTATTGATTTAAGGTTTGATAAACAGGATTCATCAGATCTCCAACTGGAAATCCAATCATCCTTCCGCCACCAGCTCTGGAGTAGCGTGCGCTTATGTTGATTGATGGCAACAGTTGTCCTTTTGCCTGAGACAGCCTTTTCAGACTCTCTTGAAAGGCGAAATTCTGCTGTTTGAGTCCCAGGTTTTCTTTGAGTCCAAGTTTTACAAGATCATCAATCAACGGATGCTGTGCAAAGGCCAGATTACTCATTATAATTGACAGCAATATTATTTTAATTTTCATATACACCTCGTATGTCCAATCAGCTGGTTGCGCCAATGGCCTTTTTGATAAGGTCAAAGGTTATATTTTCCATTTGCTTCATCGGGATTCCATGGCACTCTTCAAGATGTTTGCCCTTTGTTGTCAGCAGCTGTACCATACCCATGGAGGCGGCCCATAAAAACATAGCGGTTTGTTCAATGTTAAGATCAGGGCGGAGAGAGCCATCCTGTATGCCCAATTCAATAGTTTGTATGAGTATATTCATGCTATCGTCACCCTGCATGCGGCATTGATGGGCTTCAGATAGCGGCTTAACAGTATCATGGTCTTTCATTTCATAATACATAAGAGCATCATAGAAACCAGGGTGTTGTCGCGCAAAATTAAAATAGGCA
>JAGLOF010000086.1 GCA_023139105.1 bacterium | reverse complement strand
TGCAATTTGGGGTGAACTTGGGTTATGTATGTTTGCGTTCTGTATATGATACGAATCGGAAGGCTAATAGTCAAAAGAAAGGTGCTGTTAAAATTTATGATGTAATGATTTGTACTGTATTGGATACAGAAGGACGGAATAACGTAGGAGCATTGCCCACGGAGGATCACGGAGATACACAGCCAAGTGTAGGAGCAATAGCACACGGATGACGCGGATTAGACAGATAAGAACGGATTCCTGGTAAAACAAAAAATGTGTTCCCTTTTGAAGGATTGAGTTCCTGAGAAACAATCCTTCACCACCTTGCTTTAGTGTTCAGTCAGCTACTCTGCCTACCTGCCCAAAAACTCATCAAAATTGAAACCGGCATTTCGTAAAGTTTTATCATTTTCTTTGAAGAAATCCTTCATGGCTTCCATGGACAGGGCGTGGGTTATGCCGTAATTTATGTCACGTTTTAGCTGTACAAATACATCACCTTTATATGGCAATGAGGGGTCATAAGAGTATTGACCTGGTTCTTTTTCAGGACGTAATACATATTCAGTATGTGCGGAAACAGATTTTGCCATACCCACCAGTTCAAAATTGGGTACGCCGTCCTTTATCGCCAATACCAGGCCGCCTGAGAATCCGCGATTAAATAGTGCGTCTACTAAAAAGGAGCCGGAAGGATCATGTTTGGGGTTGCTGACAATTCCCCGTGTTATCATCTTATTTCCCATGGGAAAACCCATGACATAGACAAAGCTTCCCCACTCCAGCTTATGGGCCCGACCAGTAGGATACTGGAACGTGGGTATCATACGTTCAGTATTATGCTTCCGTTTTCCGATGATGGCAATATCTTTACGATGATCAATGGCAAGTATTTCAATCTCACCACCGTCTACAATATCAATAACATAGTTGTTCTGGCGTTTCAGTATTGCAATATTCCTGATAATTTTATCACCATCATGCGATAATTGCGGGTAATATGAAATAATTGTATCTTGCGCATGAATGATATGCGCACAGGTCAGAAGGGCAAGACGCTTGTTGTCTGCGTATATGACCGTTGCCGTTCCTGAAGCTGTTTGATGAGATGTTGTTTTTTGGAAATTTTCTTTTTTTAGCCTGGTGTGTGTCATATTGTCAAGGGTTAGACCTGTTTCATAGGCAAATGCATAATTGTTGTAATAGGCAATGTGGTTGATTCTCTTTATTGTCCTGGCAATATCCTCTAATTGAGCTGAGCAATCTTTATAAGGGAATTCTGTGTCATATTTCCCATCACTGAGAGTGGGGTAGACTACATCATAGATACGTTTTGTGCAGCCGCTTGAAAGTATAGCAAACAGTACCAATATTAAGAAGATGCGGCGTGTCATAATTAGACAAAAATACAATCTTATTTTTAGATTCTGTCTCATTGCCAACCTTCTTTCCTTATAATTATTATTATTGCACGGCTAACTCTTGATTTAACGTGATAATACACACTTTCGCAAGATAGTGTGTTTATCGGAGGTTAGTTTTATTAGATAGACTCCCGATGGCTGGCCCCGGGCGTTCCATGCTATTTTGTGTTCTCCAGGCATAAGCAGTTCATCTATAAGCACTTTTATCTGCTGCCCCTTGCTATTGTATATTGTGAGATTTACATGTTGTGCAGTGTGCAATGTCAGGGGAATACTGGTTTCAGGATTAAATGGATTGGGATAGTTTGCTTCCAAAATAATGCTCTGTGGGATCAGCAGCCTGCTGGTGACAGATGTAGCCAATGAGTCCTTGATAACCGCAGTGTAGAGTGTCATATGGCCTGAGTCCATGCGCATCCATATTGGATGTACTACACCATTAAATGCAGAGATATTGATATAATCGCCAAAAAAGACTGAATTCCAGGGATGAAAACTGGTATCACTTATCTGGCGATCAGTAAAAGTCCTTCCACCGTCATAAGATGTTGCCATATAAACATCTGTATCTTCGGCTGTGGTATTACGCCGGTCGTAGAAAATTGCATATATAATGCCTGTGGACGGATCAACGGTGAACCATGGAAAAAATTGATCCCTGCCGGAATTGTCATTGTTAACCTTGACAGCAGTGCTCCATGTCGTACCACGATCTTCTGATCTTGTCATGAAGACATCAATATCTCCATTACGCTCATCACTCCAGAGAATGTAGACATTGCCCCGGAATTGAGAGTCGCTTATATCACATGCAGTTACAGGCATGCCGTTACAACGATTAATGCCCCATACATATTGAGCCCATCCGCCTTCATGTAATGTAATGTGTATGTCAGTGCCAAATGTTTGTCCACCGTCAAATGAGCGGTCAAACATTATGCCTTCGGGGCCTGACCATGCTATATATACCTCTCCGGCAGGGCCTACAGAGGGAACAGCACCTTCTGTGGTCTCGTCTCCGTCAAGACAGTTGCCGCCCTTGTCAGAGATAGTAAATGCATCAGACCATGTCTCACCGTGATCTGTAGATCGTGAGAATCGGATGCGACTGGAATCTGAAGGGTTATGACTTCCATAGACATCAAACTCTGTCCATGACATGTATATATTATCTTGATATTGTGAATTCGTTCTGTCTGCTGCCAGCCATTCCTTATCCTGATCTCTCAATCCGGGATTACTGGAAGGTCGGGGATTCAAACCTATTCCAGCTCCGTTTGACCAACTTTCACCGCCGTTTTTTGAGATTTGAACAACAATTCGGTCAAGCCACTCTCCAACATTGGGATTGGCTAAATGTCCGAAAAAGCAATGTCCGTTTTTATCAAATATGACACAGGGATCTCCATGGACTCCATGGCTTGATCTTAATTCATCTTGCGTCCATGTATAGCCTCCGTCTTTGGAGTAGTAGTAATAATTTAAGTTTGAGGCGGCTACAATATTCTGTGGATCCTGCGGATTTATTGCAATAGATACTTCATTGGGCTGATTTGCATTGCCATTGTCAACTCGGTAGTTTGCTACCTGTGCCAGAGCTGCATGGCAGAGACAAAACAGTACTATTGTAATGTGTTTATAGCTGATGTTCATGTAAATCTCCGTCGATTAGATGATTGCTTTCAATCTCTCATACGCAGGAGTGGTATCAAATCCCTATGAACTTTTATTTTTTTCTGTGGGTAATGTCGTAACCAGTAGAGAACCAAAGGCCATAATGCCTGCACTTATTGCCAATGCTGTCTTTAGACCAAAGCTGTCTCCTGCAAGTCCAACGGCTAATATGGCTATAGAGCGAATCAAGAAAGATAGACACATATATATGCCGTTGGCCAGAGCTCTGTTTTCGGGGAAGTTCTCCTGAACAAGAGCCATTACTACCGGTGTTGTAGAGATAACGCTAAAACCCATGCCCAGGAGAAGGGGGAGACGCAGCCAGCCATCTGTATGCAAGAATAGAATGGTTAAAATTGGTGCTGTTATCATTAGCAGACGGAGTACTTTTTTCCGGCCCAGGCGGTCACTTAGTGAGCCTGCAATCATGGCACCACTTACACCTGCAGCCTGTACCAGTGTAAGTGCAGCGCCTGCCATCCACAGAGACTCTCCTTCATCAGTCAGAAAAGTGGGCAAGTATGTTGTTAATCCTGATATTAAAAAAGCCCTGACTATAATTATTCCTGAGATTGGCAGTAGTATCGGACCCATCTTGCGTAAAGCAATTTTCCATGGAAGTGTTGAAGATGCACCCTGATGTGATGAGGGCAGATGGCGTAGTTTTAGAAATAATAATATGCTGGCAGCAATGCCGGCTAGCATAATCCACGGTACTTTAGATGGAGCAAGATGAGCAATTGCAGTAACAATGACAATTGGCCCGATAGTGCGTCCAAGTTCACCGCCTACCATCCAAAAGCTCATGGCCTTGCCAAGTCTTGTTCCTGCCATACGGCCAGTTATTACAGGCCCTATTGCATGAAAGGCTGCTGAACTAATCCCTACGGCTGTGAGTAGTACGGCCAGTGCCGTATAGCTGGGCATTAATGTCAGTCCACTCATAAGTGCGGCGGCCAAAGCAGGCGCAAGGAAGATCCAGAAATTAAGATTTCGTTTGTCTGAAGCGTGCCCGACAAAGGGCTGAATTACTGATGGTGCCTGGGTAAAAACTGTAAGCATACCTGCTTCTGCACGAGAAAGACCAAGATTCGCGATGAATAATGGGAGTAGGGGCGGAAGGAATGCAGCGTAAGTATCATGAACTGCATGTACTGTGCTGAGCGAGACAACCTTGGATGTCTGAAACTGTTGCTCATCATGGGTGTTGGGCGTAGGCAATTGGAACTCCTGTACTATCATAGCATTATTAAACAGATGCTATCATAGTACAGGAAATTGAAATGTAATTGCAACCTTTTTATAAAGTTTTTTGATTAATTTAATAAGTGCCTGCTCTATCATTGTTAATGATGCTAATTTCTCTATGTGTTGAAGTTGTATTTCCGGACAATGCATCTGAAATCTCTATTTTAATGGAATAAGATCCTTTTTTCAATTGGGCGAGATCAATGGCAAAGTAGATCGCTTCTGTTGTTGTTTTACCATTTTGTTTAAATGAAGATGATATCGATGGTTTTTTTGAACGGAACGGATTGAACTTGGCGAAAAATCCGCTGCCTTGTGACTTCACAGTATAAGATACATTGTATTGAGTATGACCATGTTCATCAAGTAAAAGATTGTAGACCTCAGAATAAAGATAGATAGTACTGCCTTGTCTTATTGCTGTTCTTGAGTAAGGTGTAATAAAATGGTTCTGTTTTATATGATCCTGATTATTGGGCTTTACAGTAGTGGGGACAGTTTCAATATTTCTTGCCAGTTGAATATCGCTAATAGCGAGCTGCCCTTTTGATTGAGATAAAACATGTGCCGGAACTGTAGTTTGAAAAATACTGCCTGATTTCTCATCAGAAATTGCCAGGTGGCATTGGATAGAATCATCAGGAATTGATATGCGGATCATACCGTGATAATGGTCCGGATCAAGATCATTTTTTAAAGGAGTAGTAAGAGATATGCGCTCATCAACTATATCCGGATTGTTGAAATTTGAATCAATTACTCTGGATGAGATACGCATATCTCTGAAAGCCCCGGCAGACGGATGTTTTAAATGGCGTTGTTTCAATGGTATAGCAAAATAGATTTCCAGTACGTTGTAATCCTTTCTTTTAAACATAGCTGTATAGAAAGAGGCTTGCAGTTCTTTGTCAATCACTAATTGAGATCTGGCTTTATCCCAGCTTTTGTACTCATCAAAAAAAATGAGTGATGTTTCCAGAAAACCAAAATTGATATCACTACCATTTTCAAACTGTGCATATAGTCTTGTGTATTCATGGTGCAGATCCTCGCGAGGTTTGAGGATGAGATCAAGAGGAGGTTTATCAATAAATTTTTTTCTTACATCTGGAAAAAAATCTTCAACACAAGTGACTATTCTATACTCAGACTTCGGTGATCTCCGGACAAAATTAATAACAACGAAAGGTCTTTTATCATTATATAGCCAGCCTTCATTATCCGGAATGTGAATTTGACGGGATGTAATACGTTTTGCTGGTCTGCCGTATTGGATGTATATCATTCCACGGTCATCATAGCCTTTTTCATTTTTTGAAGAAAAGTTATTTTGTGCATAATGTATTCGTCTTATGTGTTCTATGAATCTTTCATTCTCCATTGTAGCAGGTGTAATATCTCTTTTACGCCAGAATTTCAGAAGCGTCAGTCCTTTGTCAGATGACGTGCTGTATTCTATTTGTTCATCTTCGGTCAGTATTTCATGCATGAGCTTATGCATTGTTTTGACAAGATCCCTATTGCCTATGTGTTCCAATCCTCTATATAGATTAATTGTTGCCGCTTTAATGCTGTCTGAAAAAACCAGGCTGAGAGCTCTGTTGAGGTAGCTTTCCGGTGAAATATGAAGATGAGTACTGGCAATACTATCTTTGAACATTGGTTCTGATGTAATGTTTTGGCCGGAAAGTATGGGTGCAAACAGTAAACAGCTGAAAAGCACAACATTCGTCAGGGCCAATTTTGGTATGCGTGATAATGCAGGTAGAAGTGTCAGCATGTTTCCTCCATTAATAGTTTTTAACTTGGAAATACTCCAGGTTGAATGTTAATTATCTATTTTGTATAGCTCAAGTTTACGCTGAACAGTAGTTTTTGTATTGTTAACAAGGTCCAGTATTTCAATTTTCAGGGTTAATGCACCTGTCTTAAATTGGCTGAAATCTATTGCAAAATAGATAGGATCTGTGCGATCGTTGCCGTATTGTTCAAAGGCCGATGAGAAAGATGTACTGTGTGAGCTGAAAGGATTCAATCTGGCCAGGAAGTTTACATGAGATTTAACTGTGTATGAGACCCGATAATGGGACTGTCCAAAACTATTGAGGTTAAGGTTATATGCTTCAAGATAGATGTAAAAGATTTTGTGCTGTGGCATTTTAAGACGGCTATATGGCCTGACAATGAGGCCGTGCTTCAGGAGGTGGCGCAGTTCGTTATCAACATTGCTGGGTGCGGGTTCAACGTTTTCAGCGATCTGTATATCACTTGTAAAGAGTATGTCTTGATCAGGATCGAAGCTTTGCAAGTTGAGTGAGTCCTGAAAAGTAGCTGCTGTTGCAAGGCTTGTCATAGAGATGTCACAGTGTGAAGGTGTATGCGGCAGTATGATATTGAACTGTCCGGTATAATCTTCTCCGGTCCCTTTTCTATCAGGATGGAGATTGGGATAACCAACACGATCTATCTGCCCATAAACTTTTGAAGCACCGTCAGATAGTTTTACAGAGAGGCGTAGAGGAGTTGATTCCGTTATGGCAGTTGCTGTATCTGTCAGCTGGGCATATGGCAGTGCATAATATACTTCCAGCACAGTTTGTCCCTCTCTCAGGAATCTTGCACAGGTGATTTCTCCGGTCATGGGTCTCGAATGGATCAATTGTGAGTGCGCTTTATCCCATTGTCCGCGGTCACTTTCTGCTTCTGTCATAGTGTTGAGTACTGCACGAAATGCCGGATGTTCAACGTTTATAATGCCGTTAATGTCGTCAGCCTGTGCTTCTATTTGCCTTTCAATTATACTCATAATTGCAGAGTAATGCGGATTAAAATCAAGTCTGTTCTTGATGATGGAATACAATCCTGATATTGATAATCCAAGACCAAATGCCATTTTATCAGGTGACGAGACAAGTTCATGTCCAGCAATATTGTCTGCAAAATCAAAATAACTGCTTACGCCGTTAAATCTATAGCTCCATGATTCATTGTCCTTAACATCACGGTCCGCAGTCATAAATACTCTGTCCAAGGGCTGGCCGTACTTTATGTATATCATACCGCGGTCATCATATCCCCTTTTATTCAGTGAGCGATAATATTTTTTGGCATATTGAAGCCTCTGTATATGTTCGGCAAATCTTTCATTTTCAGGTGTTGCCGGAGTAAAGTCACGCCGTTGCCAGAACGATAATATGAGTTTACCTTTATCTGTCGTCTGGCTGTAGGCTTTCAGCTCTTTTTCTGTCAGAATATCTCTCATTGTAATCAATAATGAGTCGGCAAATTTATGGTCAGTTAAGTTATTCAGACCTTTATATAGATGTTGTGTTGCCGCATAGACGCTGTCATTCAGTGCTTGTCTTGTGGCCAGGCATATTTCCAGATCCGGTTTTAATTCGAGGTTTTTTTCTTTGTTGATTTCTTTCCACTGAGCTATCTCTTTACCCTTGTCCCAACCTTTGGGCAGGTAGTCAAGGGGCAGCATATCTGCAACAGCAAGGTGTGCCCAGAATCCCCAGCTTGTAGTAGCGGCAATCGTTAATGGATTGCCATTTCTGTTGATCAATATCTGATCAATATGTGCTTGAATATAACTGGTCTGATAGTTTTGATTTATACCCTCTTCATACCACGCAGGTGTATTTGCTTTATGATAGATTACCTGCATAAATGGCGGTAGGTTGATAAATGCTACATAGTAAAGATCTGAAGAAGAAGCCAATGTATCAGGATCAATAAATGCGGAATTTGCAATTATACCAACCCCGGGTTTGCGAGAGTATTTTGTAGCACTGAATCCTTCGGCCTTGGCACGTTTTGCTGCAACTGAGCGAAAAAAATGAATTTTGGACCCACGATAGGCTTTTTCTCTTTCCCTTACCCAATTTTCTTCCTCTTCAGATGAAGTTGGTGTCATGGCTGTGTATTGCGTATAGCCTTCATAAGATATACGACTGTTTGTTGATCTCCGAAATTTTTTCAGGAAGAAGGTTGAATTATATCCGAGCATATGGTTGGAGACTTCAATCGGTTGTTTTGCCGAGGCAATAAAATCACCGTTAGCGGTTATTTTAAAGTCTAGTACTGTGGGATTGGAAATTTCACACTCTTTTGCCCGGTCAGATTTTCCAAGAAACATTTTTTTGAAATACTCCAGATTTTTCTTCCAATCTTTGAGTCTGTCTGCCGTGACAGTAACAGATTGACCTATTAGGGCTTTGACTTTTAAAGTAAAATTATAATTTAATTTTTCATCCGGTGATACAACTATATCCTCTTTGTGGAGTTCATAGCCTATCATGCTGACTATTAAAATATAGCGGCCGGGTGGAATGCGTTCAAGGGCGAATTTGCCATCCTTATGTGTTGTGGTACCCAGGGATGTGTTTGCTAAAAAGATGTTTACCAGATGCAGGGGCTCTTTGTTCTCCGATGTGTGTACATGCCCGGTTATTGTATAAAGGTTCGTCTGTCCAAGAACAGGAATGGACAGAAATGCCATCATAATGACAAGAATGAACAAGTTTGTAATTAATCGTCTTTGACCTGTACGTATTTGTTTAGCTGATCTCCACATGATGACTCCATGAGTTTTGTTATGACATTATATTATATACGGCCTTTTTGTATCTTTAACAGTAAACTCAATTTCACGCTTCTCTAAGTGCATGGTATTTTCATCTGTCACGGTAAATGTCATCCTGTAATCTCCGGGCATCAGTTTGTGGATATCTAATGCTATAAATATTGGTTCGGTGCGGGATCTGCCTTGCTGCTTATATGCAGAAGATAGTGTATAAGATCGTCCTCCAAAGGGATTCAGTTTGTCTATCAGGTTTTTATGCGCATCAACTTTCCATGCTACCTTTAAATTAGAGCTTCCATGTGGGCTCAAAATCAAATTATATGCCTCAAGGTAGAAAAACAATGTCCGCTCAGAATTGACTTCGCTAAATGCATATGGCCTGATGAGATAATTGTTTTTAACAAAAGGCTTCTGGGATTCGGGCAGTTTCTCAGGCAGAGGTTGTATGTCAGCAGCCAGCTGAATGTCGCTTAAGAATAAATCTGTACGACCGACGTCAAATCCTCTGTATTCCAATTCATCTTTGTAGACCTGGCTGGATTCAACATGACCTATAGAGAAGGCATAGCGGCTCAGGCCGGAAGGAAGTTTGACGCGCATCTGGCTGGTAAATGAAAGACCTTTGTTGAATATCTCAGACCTGAGAGGCAGGTGATACATCTTATCCCATTGATCATACATTTCCGTGGAATCATCTACGACAGTGCAGGATAAACGTAAAGATGCCTTGCCTGACGAATCTGCCAGTTGATCAAAAGGGATGCTCAGGTATGTTTCTATGTAGGTCTGATTATCTATAAAGAAACGAGCCGTTTTTATATGTGCTTCCAATTTGCCGGGTAGTTCTAACTCTGTAATGGTGCGGGGATGTTGAGAATTCTGATCACTTATTATCATTTCAGTTTCATTGTACTCGTCCATAAAATTTCCAATCGAGGAGCCGTGCAGGGCCTCATAGACCTTAAAATATTTTATGTCGAGCTGGATTCGATCCTGTAAATATTCTTCAAAGCATTGTTTGATTTTATCTTCCCCTTTCCCCTTAAGAGCAAGTGCCTTGTTCCTGTCACCACTGTGTAAGAAATCCAAATAGTCACGTGCAAGACAATAAAGAGCTCCTTTCTCGACAAAATTGAAAATTATAGGGGGTTCATATCGTTGATATGCCCATCCCTCATTGGCACGGATACCTCTTGCACTACGTGTGAATATTTGATTATCAGGTTCTCCGTATCTGATCCATATCATCCCCCTGTCATCATAGCCTCTTGGTTGTGGAGAAGAATAATACCTGCGGGCATGATCCAGGCGTTGAATATGTTCTGCGTAGCGTTCATTTTCCGGTGTAGCCGGAGAGGGATCTCTGTGCCTCCACGCCTTGAGCAGGAGGTTCCCTTTATGAGATGTTATCTTGTATGCTCGTTGTTCTTCTATTGTCAGAATGTCATACATCTGTTTCATTACAGTGTCTACATATGCATTATTGCCAATTGCCTTCAGGCCTTCATATAATTGTGTTGTAGCTTCAATGGGGTGTTGTTCAAGGGCAAGAGTATATGCTTTTTTTAATTGAACAATGGCACTCTGCCCGGGAGTCTGGGAAAAACCAATTTGGGCAGCCAATAACAAAGAAATCATAGCAAAGCGGGTCTTCATGTTTAAACTCCGTTTGATAAGTAGTTTGAACGATCCCATGTTAAATAATTTGCCTATCTCTTAAGCGGTATCTGAATTGAAATTGCTTTTGTTATCATCGTTCATATAAATTTTGCTTTCGTTCCTCGTTCCTCGTTCCTTGTTCCCGATTCCGATGTGTGATGTATATACAAGTGCTGCTAATATTACGATGTACAAGTTAAATTTGTTTACTGACAGCGACATGGTATTATATTTTAATAAATTTATAATGCTCACTTTTTTCATTTTAATATGCATAATGAACGAATTGAGCGGGCCTCCTTACCGGATAGCAAGTCTTTTACGCAAGTCTCTACATAGTAATTTCCAGATTTGAGGCTTCCGAAATCAATGGCAAAGTAGATAGATTCCATACGGTCACCGCCGCTTTGTACTATGGATGAGGATACAGAAGCCCTGCGCCGTTTGAATGGATTGATACGGCTGAAAAATCCCTCATTGGTTTTTAAGGTATAAGATGTCTCATAATGGGAACCCCCCTGTTCATTTAGAGTAAGGTTGTAGGCCTCGTAATAGAGATATAGAATGTTGTTGGGATCGATTTCATTGTATGCATAGGGTTTGATCAGTAGACCATTTTTAATAAAGGGTTCTAGTGAAACATGGTATTTGGGAGGAGCCGGTTCCACCTTGGAGGCTATCTGGATATCGCTTAAAAAGAGGTCTGAAAGTGTTGCATCATAGCCTTCGGTCTGAAAGGCTTGCCGGAAGACTCCACCATTGTTGAGACTGGACATGGAAAACGCGCACTGAGCTGCTCCGGGTGGAATCTTCAGGTTGAGCTGGCCTTGGTAGTCCAACTCCTTGTTGATATAGTCTTGCTTGAATGGGAGTTTTCCAATCTTGTCAGCCTGCTCGAAGACTGCCATTGTGTCATCATAGACCTTGTAGGATAGGCGGAGGTCGATGGTATTTGCAAGAGAGTCATCTTTTAATGCCAGTTGAGAGAATGGCAGGGCATAATAGAATTCCAGACAGGTCATATTGTTTTTTATGAAGCGGGCGTATTGGATTTTGCCCTCAATTGTATGATTGTGTGCCAGCCAAGACTTAATTTGAGGTAAAAATTCTTGTTGTTCATTTAAAGGAGTATAAATCAAACCGTTTTCTTTTAAATATTCAGGATGGAAAGAAGTTCTCAGATCACACCATTCTTTTTTAGCCTCAAGAACATAAGTCGTGTCCGACACTAGAGATGCAGGAAGAATTGAAGGCCAAACAGGGCCTCTGAGAGTGTAATTTGCCGGATATTTTATAAAATCAAACAAAACAGGGCTGTTGTAGCGTGTATATAACCAGCTTTCATTAGGATGACATATACGAGGGTTGATTGCACGAACGCGGTCATAAGGTTTACCATAACGAATCCATATCATCCCTCTGTCATCGTAACCTCTTGATTGATGTTTTGAACGGAAATATTTTTTAGCATAATCAAAGCGCTGCATATGTTCAATAAAACGTTCGTTCTCAGGTGTTGCCGGGGACGGGTCACGCTGCTGCCATGCCTGTAATAGATTGCGGCCTTTGTTATCCGATTTTTCAAATATCTTTTTTTCGCTATCTGATAGAATATCCCACATTGTCTTCATTAGTGTGTCTGCGTAGGTGTGGTTTCCTAATCGTTCCAGGCCGGCATATAGATTTGCTGTAGCTGTGTACAGGCTGTCAGCTACAGCTTGTCGTGATGCCAGCTTGATCAGTGTAACCGGTGAGGATGTCTCTATATTGGAAGTGATGCTTATTGTCAAGTTTTTCCATATGATATCATCCCTAACCGGATTTGTTCTAATTGGTGTATAGTTTAAGGGGAGTTTGTCTGCAAGACTCAAATAAGCCCAATATCCATAGCTGGTTGCTGTCAGAGGTGAGATGGGTCTGCCGCAACGATTTACAATAAGAGGTGAACTGTGAACTTCCAGCATGCTGGTTAGATACCAGGAGGGACTCTGTTTTATTGCCTTATAATACCATTCGGATTCGTTTGTTCTTATGTATGTTATTTGGATGTATCGGGGAAGATGTAGGAGGGCCTCATAGTATTGCGATGCCGGCAAGCAGAGCTGGTCGGGATCTAAGTCGGTGATAGTTGGTTTTACACCGGGCTGAGGCCAGGAAGAATATCTTGTCACTCTAAATCCCTCTGCCATGCTCCTCTTGGCAGCCATGGAACTATAAAAGTGCTGCAATGAACCTCTGTATACTTTGTCCCTTGCCTTTTCCCATTTGTTGGATTGTCCGGAATTTTCAGCGTGCATAGACTCGTACTGTGCGTCACCAGTAAAAGACAGATTACCGGATGTTGTATAGATGAGATGATCGAGATGATATGTGATTTTATAACCCAATGTATGGTTTTTTATATTGATCGGGTACGTTGCGGTAGCAGAGAAATCCCCATCACTATTTCTTTTAAGACACAGAACCTCGGGGTTTAGAATCTCACATTTTTGAGCAATATCCGAGATGCCGAGAAATAATTCCTTAAAATATTCTAAATCTTTATCCCAGTTCGGGAGTTTATCAGCGGTTACAGTAACAGTTTGACCCATTAAAGTTTTTTGTGCTAATATAAAATTATAGTTTGATTTGCCTTCCGGGGATACAACAATATTCTCTTTGTGGAGCTTATAGCCCATCATGCTGACTATCAATGTATAGCGACCGGGTGGAATGCGTTCAAGGGTGAATTTGCCATCCTTATGTGTTGTGGTACCCAGGGAAGTGTTTGCTAAAAATATGTTTACCATATGGAGAGGTTCTCGTTTATCCAGTGTCTGCACATGCCCGGTAATTTTGTAGAGATTAGTCTGTCCGGAAAGTTGTATTGAGTGTACGCCCATCACAATGATAAAAATGAACAGGTTTTTAAAGAAGAGGTTTGTGTTTTTTTGATTTTGTTCTGTTGGGTAGTGCATGGGGGCTCCATCAGTTATTTGTTTTTGCTTAGTGAAATCTCATTAAAATGTGACAAATGAGATGTGCTTATTTTCAGCATCACATCGGAAGTGTCGAATTCAAAATTCTCAGATATGGAACTACATATAGGTTCCATCCGGATAAATTGCTTAAACTGAAAATGTATGAATCATAAAGTTCACAAATAGCAAGATGGGTAATTACTGTATAATTACCAATATTACGCATGAAGCGCGGCTTGATCTTGCCTGCTCCTCCCCCACGGAAAAGCAAGCCTTGACCGAATGATGGTCTCAGGCAGGTGTCTAAATATTTATATGTTGCTTCCATATAATATTGAATATTTAGTGAAAAGTCAAGGAGTTTTATCTGTTTAACAGTATTTTTTCTGTTTTTCAATAAAATTAAACAATAATTGTAAGAAAGGTTGGTTAAATCTACAAACGGCAGAAATAAGAGGGCTAAAAGCATATATGCAATGTAAAGGGGCTATGCTAAAAGTCTATTTGACATCACTCGAAAGGAGTAAGGCGATGTGGCAATCTCCTTAGTTGAAATTTAACGCCAGGGGATTGCATTGCAAAAAACGCTCGCAGTGACATGAAAAACTACTTTTAGACAGCCCCCTTCTTGGCGGGTATCCGTTATACAAAGGATTATTTTAGAATTTTTTTACAGTAAACTCAATCTCACGCTTCTCTAAGTGCATGATATTTTCATCTGTCACGGTAAATGTCATCCTGTAATCCCCGGGCATCAGTTTGTGAATATCTAATGCTATGAATATTGGCTCGGTGCGTGAACTGCCTTGCTGCCGGTATATTGAAGATAGCGTATAGGAGCGTCCCTGGAAAGGATTAACTTTCTCCATGAGGCTCTCTTCTGCTTCTACTTTCCATGCCACTTTCAAGTGTGATCTTCCGTGTGTGCTTAAGATAAGATTATATGCTTCCAGGTAGAAGTAGAGTGTCCTCTCCGAATTGACTTTGCTAAAGGCATATGGTCTGATGAGATAACCGTTCTTTACAAAGGGCCTTTGGGATTCTGGCAGGTTCTCAGGCAGAGGCTCTATGTCAGCAGCCAGCTGAATATCGCTTAGAAATAAATCTTTATAATCTGCTTCAAAGCCTCTGCATTCCAGCTCATCTTTGTATACACTGGCGGACTCAGCATGTCCTATTGAGAAGGCATACCCGCTCTCTCCGGGAGGAAGTTTGACGCACATCTGGCTGGTGAATGAGAGCCCCCTACCAAATATCTCAGGCCTGAGAGGCAGGTGATACATCTTGTCCCATTGATCATACATTTCCATGCTATCATCTGCTACAGTGCAAGACAAGCGCAGAGATGCTGTGCCGGATGAATCTGCCAGTTGATCAAAGGGTATGCTCAAGTAGGTTTCAATATATGTCTGATTACCTTTAAAGAAGCGGGCTGTTTTTATGTGTGCCTCCAACTTGCCGGGTAGTTCCAGTTCTGTGATGGTATGGGGATGTTGAGAACGTTGACCGTTTATTATCATTTCAGTTTCATTATATTCGTCCATGAATTTTTTAAACGAGGAACCTTGCAGCGCACCATAGATTTCAAAATATTTTCTGTCCAGCTGTATGCGATCCTGTAAATATTCTTCAAAACATTGTATGATTTTTTTTCTCTTTTTTTTATTTGTTTCATATTTGACAGAAACTGCCCTGTTTCTATCAGCACTATGTAAGAAATCCAAATAATCATGTGCAAGACAATAAAGACCCCCCTTCACGATAAAGTTAAAAATAAGTGGGGGCGCATATCTTTGATATGCCCATCCCTCATTGGCACGTATACTATTAGCACACTGTGTGTAAACTTTTTTATCCGGTTCTCCGTATCTAATCCATATCATACCCCTGTCATCATAGCCCCGTGGTTGTGGGGAAGAATAAATCCTGCGGGCGTAATCCAGGCGTTGAATATGTTCAACATAACGTTCATTTTCCGGTGTAGCGGGAGAGGGATCCCGCCTTCTCCATGCCTTAAGTAGGAGATGTCCTTTATCAGAAGCCTTTCTAAATGCTCTTTGTTCTTCTATTGTCAAGATGTCATACATCTGTTTCATTACAGTATCTACATAGGCATTATTGCCAATTGCCTTCAAACCTGAATATAATTGAGTTGTAGATTCAATTGGCTGATGGGCAAGGACAAGAGTATATGCTTTTTTTAATTGAATAATCGCATTCTGTTGTGGAATTTGAGAAATGCCCATTTGGGCGGCAAGTAACATGGAAATAATAGCAATATAGGTTTTCATGTTTAATCTCCGATTGATAAGTAGTTTATGTGATCACATGTAAAATAATTTGCGTATTTCATCCATGATCTTGTGTATTGTGTTGACAAGGATTCTATTGCCTATCTGTTCCAGCCCTCTGTAGAGATTGATTGTTGCCGTTTTAATACTTGTCAGTGAAAGCCAGGTGCAGAGCTCTGCTAAGATGGTATTCCGTTGAAGGGCTAAGATGCGTTTCAGGAATACGGCCTCTTGCCGCCAGCTTTGGTGTGATGCCTTGACTGTACACAACAGGAGTGACTAATGTGCATGAATAGAGTACGGTAATGACCAGAGTTGATATTGTTGAGTGTGGTGATATAGTCATCTTTATATATATGCTCATTCAAATAATAAAGTGTATAGTAAAAATGTATGGATCTGGTATGGCAGGAATATATGCACATTTATCCTGAAATTCAAGAAAAATATTTATTTGGTGTTCAGCTATTTTTAATCGTGATTGATTGATCTTCAAATAGACTTTTAGACAGCTCCCTTCTTGGCGGGTATCCGTTATACAAAGGATTGTTTTAGATTTGTTTCACAGTAAACTCAATTTCACGCCTGGCTCTCCGTATCTAAGCCATATCATCCCTCTGTCATCATAGCCTCTTGGTTGCGGAGAAGAATAAAACCTGCGGGCATGATTCAGGCGAAAAATGTGTTCTACATAACGTTCATTTTCCGGTGTAGCCGGAGAGGGATCCCGGCTCTGCCATGCCTTAAGCAGGAACACTCCCTTATCCGATGTTTTCTTGTACGCTCTTGATTCTTTCTTCGTCATAATATCATATATCTGTTTCATGACAGTATCTGCATATGCATTATTACCAATTGCCTTCAGACCTGCATATAATTGAGTTGTAGCTTCAATGGGCTGATGGGCAAGGGCAAGAGTGTATGCTTTTTTTAGTTGAACAATTGCACTCTGCCCGGGAGTCTGAGAAAATGCAATTTGGGCAGCCAGTAACAAAGAAATCATAGCAATACAGGTCTTCATGTTTAATCTCCTTTTAAATTTAAGTCAATGCTCATTAGAAGGGATTTGGAAAGTTTGGGAAAAGTGTAAGTATGTGTGGCATGTTTTCTGTGTTATCATTAATGCTGGTGTTATATTGAGTAAAGCTTGTGTCGAATGCTGTTATGAAACAATCTGAATAACTGCCATGCAGGCTGTCATGAGCGTTGACCGCTATGGGGAAATCAGCCGATGTCGTAATGCCAGTGATATATAGCAGGCCATTGTTGTTCAGTATTATGCTGTAGGCAGCATCGTCTTTGCTGCCTCCGAAATATGTAGCTGCAATTAATGTTTTTAGAGTTGTATCATATTTAGCAATAAACCTGTCCAGTTGGCCGCCTTGATGTGATTGGTATAATGCCTCATTTGTTGTTTGGAAAGATTGAGAATAGGTATAACCGCTAATGTAAATATTTCCTTGCTTGTCTGTAGTTATTGCAGGTTCATATGTATCGTCAGGTCCAGAGCCACCTACAAATGTTGAAGCTTTTAGTGAGCTGTTGATCGTTTGGAGTAAAGCCTTTGACTTTAGTTTTGAAGGTAGTTGCATTGCTGTCAGTGAATTACTTGAAATAGTCAGCAACAAGGAATATATGGCAATTTGAGTCTTCATGTTTTTTCCTTTCAAGATAGCAATCATTAGTTCATAAGGAATTTTGCATAACACGAGCTGCTGGTAATATTTTTTAATTTGTTAAGTTAAATCCTAATTGACAGAAAGGTGGTAAAATTCTATAAGCGGTATAATTTGAGGATTAGAGGTCTATGTGTAATAAAAAAGGCAGCCCTTTATGCATATCATGAAAAATAATTAATATTTATAGTGATCTTGGTGAAAAAATAATATTTTCAATCCATAATACATTGGTTTCATTCGTGTTGACTATTTTTTAAAAAATATATTCTCAATTAATTCAAAAAAACAATTGACTTTGATAATATTTTCGATTAGTTTAATTCTTGAATCGTCATCATCATCATCATCATCGGCAGCAGTAGTAGTAGTATCAGTAAATGGTGGGGTAGGTCTTCTTGTTCCTTTGCTCTGCGTGGAAACAAGTAATTAAAGATGATTCGCAAAATTATAAAAGCACTCCAAGAGTCATATTGTTATATAACCCAAGTCTGAGGTAATGATGAAAGCATTTGTTCTTTTTTTCAATATTTTATTAGTACTCTCTGTTTATGCTCAAGATTGTAGCCTGAAATTGAATACAATATTTAAGATTGGCGGTTCCGATGGCATTGTAGAGGCGGCTGGACTTTATATGCCTAATATGCTTCGAACGGATTACAATGGAAATATATTTATCAGCGATAGTAAAGATGTAAGAATAAAAATGTTTGCTAGTGATGGAACGTTCATCAAAAATATTGGTTCGCGTGGTCAGGGGCCGGGTGAAATTAGTGAAGTCACATGTTTTTGCCTGGGACCCCATGATAGTTTGGTAGTTGTTGATAGAAGTAATAGGCGTTTTACAAAATATCATACGAAGTCAGGAGAATTTAACACTTATAGATTTATTGATATTAGCTGTATTGATCCATTCCAGATATTCCCTGTGGTAGATAGTTTTTTGCTCTACTATAAGAATGTGCAGGATCCGGAGAGAATGGAGGATGCGCAGATACTTCATCGCTACAATTCTACATTTTCAAAAATCCAAGATAGAATTATTTATCTAAAGGATATCTGGGATATTACAGAACCTCTACAGCAAGCACTTTCATGTTTAGTTGTTGATAAGTTGTTTATGTTGGAGGATCAACTCTATCTGGCACCGTTTGTGTATGATAGTAAAATTTATAAAATTCCTTTATTCGTCAATAATGATATGGAGATTATTCATGGACAGCCGTCTCCGAAGAAACCTTATAAGAAAATAAGTTTTAAAAAATATAAAAGTCGTGAACGACCGATGGCCGCTATTTTTATGAATAGCTCTACAGGAAGGCATTCTATCCAATATCTTCGTAGTTCGAAGGGGTTTTTCAAATATAATGATGATTTGGTCTTTTTAAGTGAAGAATTAAAGAAAAAGAAGAGGTTTGATCAAATATTTGAAGTTTTTGATATGGATGGCGTATTGAAGGCTCGTGGAGTATACGCTACTATCAATGTGGAGAAAAATGGTGAGATTAAGTATGGTAATGTACTATGGCAAGACAGGCATAATAGGGTCTATATGAAAGTTATGCATAATGATGTACCGGCTATTCATGTAATTGAAATGGAGTTTAATTGTGGTAATTGACTTAATACAACAAAATAGATTAATTAATGAAGAAGAAACGGAAAGAAAAAATAATCGCATGAGCAGCCAGTTCTTAAATTAGGATTGCCAACACATGTTTAATAATCAAGATTGGAAAAGTCATGAGTACTTTACTACCTCGTCTAATATTTATTCTTAATTTGATTATGGTTTTTAATGTATATACTCAAGAAACTCAAAATAACAAAACGATACACATCGAGAATCCTAAAAAGGGTTTATGGCATGGGAAAAAGAAAGTGTTGTTTCAAGAAGTCCTTTGTATTGGGCAGGATGATGAGCACTATCTAGCCATTCCCTTTAATGTCGTTACAGATGACAAACAAAATATTTATATTTCGGATTATGGTGAGAACTATGTAAAAATTTTTAATTCTCATGGAAAATTTTTAAGACAAATTGGAGGGTCTGGACAGGGGCCTGGTGAAATAACTAATATTGGAAAAGGATTGGCGATCCTGAACCAGGAAAATATAATATGTCTTTGCGATGAATATAAAGGATTCGGAACTGAGCTGGAGTTTTATAAAACAGATGGTGAATTCATAAAAAGCGTCAAACTAAATTTTGGTGCATGGGATATGATCGCTTCAAAAACCTTGCCTAGGTTATACTTGGCGCAAAGAGTTCGAATGTTTTTGGGGTCTGAGCGACTTGAAAAATTAAACAATTTTGGAAGTGATCCCCATTTTGTTATTCATGCGTATGATCTCAATGGTAATTTGATAAACAGGTTTTGTGAATTTGATATTGTAGAGACAGGTAATCAAAAATATCAAAGTGAATTTAGCTATATTACTCTTCTTTCAGATGGAAACCTGGCAGTAACTCATAATTATCCCTATAAAATTTCTATTTTTAATGCAGAGGGGATTCATGAAAAAACTATTACAAGAAAGAACGATCTTTTTAAAAAGCTTGAAGTACAAAAAGAAATAAAGGGAGTGCCAGGGGGTAATTTTGCTGTTTTTGAATTCTCCAGTCCGGCTACTGTTAAAGAAATTTTCAGTCTTCCACGAAATATGTTCATTGTTCAAATTGACACAAAAAATAAAGATAGAAGATATATTTATGATATCTACTCAAACGATGGAACATTTTTATTAAGTTTTTGGGAAATGAAAAAAATAATTCATATTGATGCTTTAGGACAGTTTTATGAACGTGAATATACAATAGAAGGTATACCTGTTATAAGAAAATACAAGTTTAATATTGTTAATATTTAATACTCTGTTTTTTAATCTAAGAGAATGTACTTTGCTAAAAAGAGAAAAATAAGATGATTTTTTTTTCAATTGTCAGACTAGTCTGTAGGTCGGATTACTCTTTTTAAATCCGACAAAAAGGTAAATGATGAATGTCCAATAGCCAATATCGAATGTCGAAGCAAGAACTCCTTGGAAATTCGATATTTGATATTCTGCTATTCAATATTCGCTCTATTATAATTTCAATAAAAAAGGCCGCCCTTTCAGGCGGCCTTTTATAAATATTAAAAAAACTCTTAATTTAGTTCCCGCTCAATCGGGTAGCTGGGACGTATGTCAACTGGCACATCATTAAGCATGTCCAGGGCAGTCTGCACTTCAGGGCGGACTACTACATATTTTTCCACCAGTTTTTTGGCAGCTTCATAATCACCCTCAGCTTCAATAATTAGCAGTTTTTTAGCCAGAGATTTTACTGCCTTTTTATAAAGCCGTTTATTGACCCTGAATTTACCGTCATTGTCTACTTTGACGGCACCTTTGTCGAGATAGTAATTCATCTGAATGGCAACACCGCCGCCGTGGGCTTCACCAATGCCAAAGCGGATGGAGCGGAACATGCCGCCAAGGTTTGTCTCATAGAGTGAATTGCGCATATCCCGGGGAAAGATATTTTTGTCTATAAGCAGTTCACATGTATACATGCCAAGAACATCGGCCTTGGCCTCTTCAATTGTAGAGTAGAGGTCTTTTAGCTCGCGGTTCACTGTTGTTGTCTTGCCATCTTTTTCTATTGTACCTGGTCCCAGGCCATGGGAGACTTCATGCATGAGAATGTGTTTGAAGTAAGAATCAAATGCCAGATGTGATTTGGCCTCCTTTTCCAGGACAATATCACAGATCGATGTCAGGATTTTATCGTATTTGGCTTCCATGACATTTTTCAACATTACTTTTTTTGAACCCTTGGCTTCCCGTACACGTTCATCATTTGGCAGGTTGAAGGCAAGAGTTTGAACGCCGGCCTTGGTGTCACCTGCGGCAAAGATTTCATTCACGACCTTAAAGGGTGATTCACTGCCGCGTTCAAAGTTTTTATGCTTGTCTGCAATTGGAAGTGCACGTTCCAGATCATCAAGTACGTCACCAATTTTTTTCAGGTTATCACTCTCGTTGTGGTCAACAACACAGAGAAATGATTCAAATGCAGCCTTGTAGCCAAATAAACCGTCTTCATAAACTTCATAGGGGCCAATGACAATTTCAATGTCTCCGGCAAGATCCATCCAGTCCATATCACTTTGATAATAATCATTAGACTCAAAAGATGCGGCTCTTGACCGAAGATATACAGCCAATGTTTTATCAGAAGTCAGCTCTGCAGCTTCTCTAAGTAATTTTGCAGCAGGTTTTAGCTCAGCTTTAAAGTATTCGGAATATGGAATAGCTTTGAGATCTTTACCGTCACGGCTGATGATTGTAAATGTATGCTCAAAGGCCTGGGTGTCTTCGGGATGATCTGTCAGCCATTGGTGAAATTCTGTCTCTGTCATATCTGCTGGATAGAAACCGGCACCTTTGGGCTTTTCTGTTTCATTCAGGAAAGCATGGTGCTCGTCCAAGCGGTTCCATGGACCAAACATGATATTAAACAAATCTCCATAGGCGGTCTGCCCGTCTTTGGATAAAGCTTTTTTTATGGCAACATTATCCTGTGATACTTGTCGCAGGAATGCTTTGTCCATTAATTGTCCGGCTTTAACCAGCAGTTTAATAACCTGAACCTCTTCTGCCGGAAGATATGAAAGATCTGTGGTCAATGAGACAGGCGCCAACTTGGCCAATTCACTCTCAACATAGTCCAATGGCGCCTTCTCCATGGTAATAGTCCTTTCACATCCGATTATGAGGGCAATAGTGCTTACAATGATGATTGCAGTGATTACCCGGATTGTGTGTTTCATATTTTTCCCCTTTTTTTCTAAAAGTCAGATCTTAATATAGGCAATTCAATACGTTGAAACAAGATTTGACAGTTTAGACTGCCAATCTGACTTAAATGGTCGGGAATTGTGCCGTAATGTCATTGTGCCTGCCATAATGACATTTAGTAGTTGCTGTTGGTGTGAAGCTGCTAAGTACTACTAAAACAAGGTATTATGGTCATCAATTTAACTTTGGCATGCCAGTTGCATTAAGAGGGGTGAAAGCATAATCTAATAAAAGGAGTTGAAAATGACACTGGTAAAATGGCACCCAATGTGTAATGCACTCTCTTCCGAAAGAGAGATAGGGCGTTTTTTAGGTAATTTCCGGAATGAATCAGCTGTGGAACAAAGAAGCTGGGCACCACGGGTAGATCTTGCTGAAAATAAAGACAGCTTTGAAGTAGTTGCAGAGATTCCAGGAATGAGTAAAGAAGATATCAAAATTAAGTTTCAGGATCAGGTGTTGACGCTTAGTGGTGAACGTGTGCGTGAAGAAAAAAATGAGACGCAATATCATCGCAATGAAAGATTTTATGGAAGTTTTGAACGTTCATTCTATTTTCCACAAGATGTTATTCCGGATGAGATCAAGGCCAATTACAAAGATGGTGTGTTAACTGTAGTAATTCCCAAATCGGAAAAAGTGAAGCCCAAAGAGATTGAAATTAATTGATTATAAACTTCTGTTAAAGTAGAAATGCCGGGTGCTGATTGTTTGAAAATCAATGCCCGGTTTTTTTCTGTTATGGAAGAATGGGCAGCGAACAAGATGAACACTGAAGAGATATGTTAGCAACGAACAAGACGAACAATGAAGAGATATTTTAGCAACGAACAAGACGAACAATGAAGAGATATTTTAGCAACGAACAAGACGAACAATGAAGAGATATTTTAGCAACGAACAAGACGAACAAGACGAACAATGAAGAGATATGATATTTTTTATTTCGGGGGCCTGGTGCCGAAGATAAGTGTACCTATACGAACAATATTGGCCCCTTCCTCAATGGCTACTTTATAACTTGATGTCATGCCCATAGAGAGGTCACGCATCTCCACTCCCGGTATATCTGCCGATGCAAGATCATCAAACAATTTTTTTGTAGTCTTGAAATATGGTCTGGCCTCTTCCGGGTTTGAACTGAAGGGCCCCATGGTCATGAGCCCGGTAAGACGGAGATTGGGATGAGATGCAATATGTTCAGTTAAAGAACGGGCATCTTCAGGCATTACTCCAAATTTCTGTGCTTCCCTGCCTGAGTTGATTTCGATAAGAACATCGAGAACTTTCCCGGCATTGCCGCAACGCAGGTTAAAGGCATCTGCCAGATCTGTTGAATCAATGGTTTCTATAGCATCAAACAGAGCAATGGCTTTATTGATTTTGTTCTTCTGCAGGTGGCCGATAAAATGCATCGGAATACGGCCTTTAACTATTTCAGCGACAGCTGCACCTTCCTGTACGTAATTCTGTCCAATAAAATCAACACCGGCTGTAATGGCAGCATCCACAGCCTCGACTGATTGTGTCTTGGCTGCTGCTTCCAGCCGGACGCCTGGCGGCAGTCCGGCTTTTATACGGTGTACATTTTCAATAATTTGTTCTATTGAAATCATACTTTTCCTATTCTGCACTATCTATGACTGTCTGCAATACCCGCATTACGTTTCCACCCCAGATCTTTTTAATGTCCTGCTCGGAGTAGTTCCTGAGGAATAGTTCAACCGTAAGATTAGGGAAGTCTGTAACATCGTTGAAACCGGGAATACCGCCGCCACCGTCAAAGTCTGTACCAACACCTACATATTCTATGCCGATGAGATTGACCACATAGTCAATATGGTCGGCAATATCTTTGACTCCTGCTGTACTGGGAAAGCGCTCACGAATTCCATAATAAGCCTCTCTATAGATTTTTTGCTCGGCTTCGGTTTTTTGATCGCTCCAGCTGCCTCGCTCAGTTCGCAGAGAATCTGTTGCTGTATCAATTACCGCTCTGCGTTCAGGATCAGACTTGATATAGGAATCCAATACACATATCTGAATGACACCGCCGTTGGCCTTCAGGGCGCGCAGCATGTCATCGTCTAAATTCCGTGGTGAATCAGAGATTGCGCGTACACTGGAGTGTGAGGCCAGTACAGGGGCATTGGTTATTTCCAGAACATCATAGAAAGATTTATCAGAGATATGAGATACATCCACCATGATACCAAAACGGTTCATCTCTTTGACTACTTCTCTGCCGAAATCGCTGAGGCCGTCATGCATTGGTGCGTCATCTGTGGAAGAGTCACAGATTTGGTTATTGCGTGTATGGCATAAGGTGATATAACGTACACCTCTGTCTGCAAAATGCTTTACCCTGGAGATATCCTCTGCAAGGGGATAACCGTTTTCAATGCCCAAAAATGCAGCGCGCTTGCCTTCTTTTTCAAGGCGCACAGCATCCTGTGGAGTAGTTGCAATTTCTGCAAGGTGGGAGTATCTTTGGCATGTTACTTCCATGGAATCAATAATCTGATTGCAACGTGACCAGGCATTTTCATAACCATCAGGAGTCAGGGCGCGCTGGCTGAGAAAGGCTGCAAAGAATTCAGCATCCAGGCCGCCTTCTTTCATGCGGGGAAAATCAATCTGGCCGCTGCCAGGCGCACCGGGTTCATGGCGTTGTCCCAAGTCATAGTTGCCGCGTAAAAGTCTCGTGGGTGTGTCACAATGTGTGTCAACAATTAAAGCTGCTTCATGGATGATCATGGCTCTGGCTCTTATTTGCTCTTCACTCATGGTTTTCTGGCATGCAGTTTGAAGAACGAGAGAGAAAAGGGGAATCAGGAAAAACAGTTTGCGATGCATGGGATCTCCTCTAAATTCAAAGAAACGGGAATAGGTGCTTTGGGTTGTATATTTATTAATCCATGGACAATTTGTCCTATATGTATATTGATTCTATGGAATAATATAAGACCAGGATCTAATTCGAACAACTTACACTCTATCATCACTTTTATCAAGTGCTTTCTTTTACTGAATCTTGATTCATGCAATTATATGGACTATATTGGTAGTACTAATCAGTTTGACTTTTATACTGCAGGAGAATAGTAATGGAATTTCAGTTAAATTGCCGTCATAAGTATCAGATCAATCATCCGGAGAAGATCATGACTCCACGGCTCCTGGTCTTTGAAGATAGGGTGCAAAGTAATATTGATACCATGAAAGCAGCCCTTGAGGCGGCAGTTCCCGGCAGCGGTTTTAGTCTGTTGTGTGCACATGTGAAGACACACAAATCTTCTCTTATACTCAAACGACTGATGCATGCCGGTGTCTCGTCTTTCAAGGTCTCTCTCAATGAAGTGGAGCTCTGCCTTAAGGCCGGTGTGCCGGAGATATTTGTTGCTTATCCTCTTCTTGAAGACCGTGCGCTGTGGCTGGATGATTTGATGACACAATTTCCGGATACATCGATTATAGTGCAGATTGGTTCATTGGAGCAGGCCGTTATTCTAAGGGAAGCAGCTCTGAAGACAGGGCGGAGATGGCAGGTAATGCTGGATATTGATGTTGGCATGCATCGTACAGGTATCAGTCCTTCTAAAGCTCTTGCTCTATATAAAGAAGTACATAGCTGGCCGGAAATTAATATGACAGGTTTGCACGGTTATGACGGGCATATACATCAGATGACTGTTGAGGAACGTAGAAAAGCTTCAAAGGAGGCAATGAATAGTCTTGTGATGCTCTTTGAAGAGCTGGCTGGTGCAGGTATTGAAGTGCCTCGTATCATGACGGCCGGATCACCGTCATTTTTAACAGACCTTGAAGTGTTGACTGAGAAGTTAGTTGGAAAAACACGTGTTCAAGTGTCACCCGGAACATGGATTTACTGGGATTCAGGATATAATAAATTGATGCCCGGAGCATTTAATATGTCGGCTCTAATTCTTGCGCGTGTGCTTGAGCGGCATGAAAATCGTCTAACGTTGAACTTGGGGCATAAACGCTGGGCCGCTGATCAGGGGCCGGTAGAACTTTTCAGTATCAAAGGGGCCACTATCTATTCATTCAATGAAGAACATACTGTAGTCTCGGTTCCGGCTGATTGTCAATTGAGCACAGGTGATTATGTACTTGTGGCTCCACGACATGTCTGCTCCACTGTGAATTTGTGGGAATATTATGCGCTGATGGATGGTGATGGTGGAATAATTGATAGTAATGTCCCGGTATATGGGCGGAATAGATAGTTAATGCTCAATGGCAAGATTTTACTGCATACCGAGCAATATCTTGCGCTATAGATTAATCAGATTCCAATAATTTTTAATAATGAGGTAGTGATGAGTCAATCTTTGGATGAATTCCGGCAACATCGTGAAGCAATGAATGAAAAAATACTAAATGCAGGCAATCTGGATATCAAGCGTTTCTTTGCATTGGATACGGCTGTCTACCGTGAGGGTGCCCTGGATGTCAAGACAAAGGAACTACTGGGGCTGGTGGCATCGGCTGTGCTGCGTTGTAATGACTGTATATTATATCATGTGATTAGATGCATTGAAGTAGGAGCGACTGATGAGGAGATACATGAGACTCTGTCAATTGCCCTTATCGTCGGCGGTTCAATTGTAATACCGCATATGCGTTTTGCATTTGAAAAGCTGGAAGAGCTGCGCACTAAAGCGTAATATGGATCTACGTGATAAATTGCGCCAGATGGGAGCAGTAGAGCCCGTTAAACATCACATGCAGGCCAGCGAGAGTGATCTGGAGCGTATTATTCCCGGCGAGGTAAAGGAGAATGATGCCGGGCAATACTATCGTGTGAGCCGGTCATGGCAGCTTGATGAGAGTCATGGCTGTATCAAACTTGACTCATTTGTTTCTGCAAAATCCAATGCTTTTGCTCTGGCAGCTAAAGATGCAACCTTGGGTAGTATGGATCTGCGTAAGGCGCTTTTTATAGATACGGAGACTACGGGGCTCGCCGGCGGCGCAGGTACTGTGCCTTTTCTTGTAGGTCTTGGATGGATTGAAGGTGACGTCTTTCGTGTGGAACAGTATTTTATGCGTGATTATCATGAAGAGCGGGCAGTGCTGTTGGCTATTCGTGAACGGGCATTACAGTGTAATTGGCTTGTTAGTTATAATGGTAAATCATACGATTTGAATCTGCTGGCAACTCGTTATATTATGCATCGTGAAGAGACGCCATTTAATGCAATGCCGCATTGGGATTTGCTGCATTCATCACGGCGTTTCTGGCGGCTCCGACTCAGGGATTGTAGTCTGGGTTCGGTTGAGGAGCATATTCTTGCTTTTAAACGTACAGACGATGTCCCGGGCTATATGATTCCTCAAATATATTTTGACTATCTACGTGATAAAAAAACACTGCGGTTGGAACCTGTATTCAGCCATAATCAACTGGATATAGTCTCCCTGCTGGCCCTGGCAGGTGTTTTGGGGAAATTGGTGAGCAAGCCTGAAGAGGCAATATCATACGGTGAAGACTGGCTGGCTTTGGCGCGGCTCTATGAAGATAGGTCAGAATGGGAACGAGCGGCAGAGGCATATGCATTTGGTGTGGATATGGGCCTCTCTGATCATCTTGAAAGAGAGGCTCGTTGGCACAGCAGTCTTGCTTTGAAGCGAGCGGGCAAATGGGAAGAGGCATTGGAACTATGGCGTCTATTAAGCAGGAATGGCGCAATGGGTGTAGCACCCTATGAAGAGGCGGCCAAGTATTTTGAACACAGAGTCAATAATTATGAGAAGGCACGTATAACAGTAGTGTCGGCATTGAAGAGATTGGATTTACGCCGTGAACTGGGCCGTGCCATAAAAGATGTTGATGCCCGGGAACGGTTGAATTACAGGCTGGCCCGGCTGGAGAGGAAGTTGACAGGTAAAAAAGGGTGCTATGTTGAATCGAGTGAGTAAATACTGAATTTTACCACAGATAGAAATTTGAAAATTAAAGAAGCTCTCCTCGCACAAAGCCCACGGAGTACACGGAGCCGCCCTGCCCTGC
>JAGLOF010000085.1 GCA_023139105.1 bacterium | reverse complement strand
TGAGCAACGCAGAATAGGGGAAAAAGATCAAAAACAGGGCAATATTGACGTAAGTCCGACAGGCTGTTAGAGGTTTGCATTTATGGTATTGGTGTAATTACTATTATTTAAATTCGGATTTAAATTATGGACAGAAAGAAAAAGCTACTCTATCCAGCTGGTATTTTAATTATACTGTGTCAGCTTCTGGCATGTATTTTTGATCCTATCGGAGAGAAAAAGGAGCCTACATTTCAAATTATAAATAGAACCAACCTGACTATTACTTCCAGCAGAGGATTGTATAGAGTTGGATTTGTTGCATCTCCATCTGTAAGAGGAATCCCACCTTTTACTGATTATCATTATATGCTTAACTCATATAAGGAAATAACTTTCACCTCTTGTGGGTATGTTATTTCCAGAGAGACACCTGAAGATGGTGGCGTGATTGTTTTGAAATATCCGGAAGGGTATATGTGGCCGGATAATGAGGAATAACTTCAGGATTGAAAATTCCAAATAGCAAAATACAAATAACAAAATGCAAATAGCAAATAGCAAAATACAAAATACAAAGCTTAAACTCCAAGCCCCAAGCCCCAAATTCCAAATAACAAAATATAAAATACAAATCCCAAATCCCAAATAGATCTCAATGTGTTTTTCATAGCCATGGATTTTTAGTAATATTGTAAATTTGCTGCTATGAGACCGGATCCCTGTATCTCCCGGATTAAAAAATTTATTGATCAAGATCTCTGCAATTATCCTGCTGTTGATATGCTTGTCTCATACTTCAATAATGACCGTCAGTGTTGAGTATTCCACCGTGTAGCGTAGGGACGAGTAAAACAATTCATTTAAAGGTCAACGATTTTATGTGGGCATTGATGTCCATTTTAAAAGTTGGGAAGTGACTCATAATTTTTGTAGTGTAACAAAATATTTATATTGTGTTCTTAACAATGAACTCAATTTCACGTTTCTCTAAGTGCATGGTATTTTCATCTGTTACAGTTAATGTCATCTTGTAATCTCCGGGCATCAGTTTGTGAATATCTAATGCTATGAATATAGGCTCGGTGCGGGATCTACCTTGTTGCTTATATGTAGAAGATAGTGTATAAGATCGTCCTCCAAAGGGATTCAGTTTGTCTATCAGGTTTTTATGCGCATCAACTTTCCATGCTACCTTTAAAGTAGAGCTTCCACTTGGACACAAAATTAAATTATATGCCTCAAGGTAGAAAAATAATGTCCGCTCAGAATTGACTTCGCTAAATGCATACGGCCTGATGAGATTGTTATTTTTTACAAAAGACTTCTGGGATTTGGGTAGTTTCTCAGGCAGAGGTTGTATGTCAGCAGCCAGCTGAATGTCGCTTAAGAATAAATCTGTACGACCGACGTCAAACCCTCTGCATTCCAATTCATCTTTGTAGACCTGGCTGGATTCAACATGACCTATAGAGAAGGCATAGCGGCTCAGGCCGGAAGGAAGTTTGACGCGCATTTGACTGGTAAATGAGAGTCCTTTGTTGAAGATATCAGACCTGAGAGGCAGATGAAATACCTTATCCCTTTGATCATGTATTTCCGTGGAATCATCTACGACAGTGCAGGATAAACGTAAAGATGCCTTGCCTGACGAATCTGCCAGTTGATCAAAAGGGACGCTCAGGTATGTTTCTATGTAGGTCTGATTATCTTTAAAGAAACGAGCCGTTTTTACATATGCTTCCAGTCTGCCGGGCAGTTCTAATTCTGTAATGGTATGGGGGTGCTGATAATTCTGATCCCTGATCACCATGTCAGTCTCACGAAAGAGGGCCCCAAAACTGATTTTGCGATTATCATTCATTAATGCTACATAAAGCTTAAAATATTTTGGGTCCAGTTGGATCCTGGCTTGTAAATATTCTTTTGTACCTCCGCTAAAAAGGCTGAAATCATAACAGTGACGTGAAAGACAGTAAAGAGCTCCTCGCTCAATAAAATTGAAAATCATTGGGGGCTCATATCGTTGATACGCCCATCCCTCATTGGCACGGATTTTTCTTGGGAACTGCATGAAAATATAATTATCCGGTTCTCCATATCTGATCCATATCATCCCCCTGTCATCATAGCCCCTTGGTTGTGGAGAAGAATAATACCTGCGGGCATGATCCAGGCGTTGAATATGTTCTGCGTAGCGTTCATTTTCCGGTGTAGCCGGAGAGGGATCTCTGCGCCTCCACGCCTTGAGCAGGAGGTTCCCTTTATGAGATGTTATCTTGTATGCTCGTTGTTCTTCTATTGTCAGAATGTCATGCATCTGTTTCATTACAGTGTCAACATATGCATTATTGCCAATTGCCTTTAGACCTTCATATAATTGTGTTGTAGCTTCAATGGGGTGTTGTTCAAGGGCAAGAGTATATGCTTTTTTCAGTTGAACAATGGCACTCTGCCCGGGAGTCTGAGAAAATGCAATTTGGGCAACCAGTAACAAAGAAATCATAGCAATGCGAGTCTGCATGGTTAATCTCCTTTTGAATTTCAGTCAATGCTCGTTCAAATTATGATAGATTCATTGATGCATTTTTTTGTTGTAATTATTACAAAAAAGTTTTATGACAGGATTAACAGGATCTACTGGATATAAAGAACATATAATACGCATGAAGCACGGTTTGATCTTGCCTGTTCCTCCCTCACTGTAAAGCAAGCCTTGACCGAATGATGGTCTCAGACAGCTTATAAATATCTATACGTTGCTTGTATATAATATTAAATGTTTACTGAAAAGTCAAGAATTTTTTTTTAATATTAAATGATAAAATTGGCTCTTCGTCGTTTTGAGTGGAATTTGTTTGTCTTCTCGTTTCCACGCAGCCTCAGAGTGTAGGTTTGAGTGAAATCGATCAAGGAATGATTGTATAAGAGCCATTCCGTGGCAATGGCGTTGCTACCAACATATTGTGCCAGTTGAAACAGATCTGCTATCGAGAAGGAGATCAATCCATCTGCTCCGCTACAGTGGACAATTCGCCAGCCAAAAGGGCCATTGAAAAGGCAGGTTTTGTAGTAAAGAATAGAATTCTGTACATCCAATTTTAATTTATCCATTTTTTACAACCCTATTTACTGCAATAAAAACAAATGCTTAACTTACTATTGGAAAAAAATTTATTAAAATAGTTAAACTTTTTAAGCATTTGCCACGTATATAGGAATAAGGAATTCCTTAAAAAATTTAATAAAATACGGAATCGGGTATGAAAATTCTGACACGTCAAGAAGAACAAATATTACTTGTTATTCACCAGTTAAAAGATAGGGCTTATCTCGTTACCATTCGAGAGCGGTTAATGGACATTACGAATAGAGATTGGCCTATGGGGGCGGTTTATATGCCACTAAATCGTTTACATAAACTTGGATACCTGGATGCGCGCATCGGAGAAGCCCAAAACCGTCGTGGTCGTAACAAAATAAAATATTATCTGCTAACACGCTTGGCTTACGAAGCCCTGGAAGAGATTTTGCGGTTGAATGAAGCTTTATGGGCAGACTTTGCTGTCATCGCTAAGTAGGAGATTTATTGGATGCGAATCAAATCAAAACCACCTCTATTAGCCATTTGGTTGTTTAGACCATTAATGCCTAAAGAAGATCGTCCTTTTTTGATTAATGATTTTGAGGAGATGTTTGAGGTAGTGGCAATGACAGAGGGACGATGGCAAGCGATTATTTGGAGCTGGAAGCAATATATCGGTTCCACACCACATTTCTTAAAAGACCATTGGTATTGGAGTTGTGCTATGTTAAAGAATTTATTTAAAATTGGATTTAGAAATATTGCAAAACAGCGGCTGAGTAGCGTGCTTAATGTTGCTGGTCTGGCTGTGGCCCTGGCTGCTGCCTGGGTATTGATTTTTCATGTTCAATTTGAGACCAGCTTTGAGAATTGGAATCCAAATTCACAGAATGTTTGCCGAATCGCCATTAAATCGAAATATGGAGATACTTATCGTCATTGGGCCAATGGTCCGGTCTTGTTGAGTCAAAGTCTAAAAGAGCAAATACCAGACATTCAAGATTATACTCGATTCAATGGAATGGGTAATTTAGTCGTTTCAGCCGAGAATGAGAATGGACAACGTATTCAATTTAGTGAGTCAGGTGGTTATTTTGTTGATGCCACTGTTTTTGATCTGTTTAATCTGAAGTTGGTCTCCGGAGATCTTGATACTGTATTTGATGATCTTAGTTCAGTTGTTTTAACCCAATCAATGGCGAGACGCTATTTTGGGAATGAGGATCCTATTGGCAAAATACTTGATTTTGAGGGGGGGCGATTTACAGCCATTGTTACTGGTGTCATCGAAGATCTACCAGCCAATACATTTTTGAGCTTTGATTATTTGGTTCCCATGGATCAACTCCTGGCAATTTTCAAACGTCAAGGAAATGAAGCTGCACTCACTAGTCGGACATGGAAGGCCATGATGCATTTTGTTAAGATGCGTCCCGGATATGACCAAGCGCATGTTGAGGCCCTCATGGTGGACTTTCAAAAAGAGTATCATGCAGATGAAGTGAATAGGGTAGAGACATTTACATTACAACCTATTCAGACCATTCACCTCCATTCAAAGCTGAATAGAGAGATGTCTCAGAATGGCGATATCATCTATATCTATGTCTTTTCTGCTATTGCCATAGTGATATTGCTACTGGCCAGTCTCAATTTTATCAATATCAGCATTGCTCAATCCATGAAACGCATTAGGGAAGTAGGGCTGAGAAAAGTATTAGGCGCACAGCGTTCTCAGCTCATGGGGCAGTTTATTGGTGAAACCTATTTACTCATCTTTTTGGCAACTTTATTGGCAGCTCTGCTTGTGGCATTATATATTCCTATGTATAATCAAGTGACCGCGCATGAATTCACATTTTCAGAATTTATGGGCATGAACCAACTGGGAATAATTGGACTTGTTGTTATTGTTATTGGGTTGTTGGCCGGTTTGTATCCTGCTTTCTATATCTCACAATTTCAATTATCTGCTTCACTGAAAAAAGGACAGACACCCACGTCATCAGTTTCAAAAGTCCGTTCAGGTCTGGTTATCTTCCAGTTTGTCATTTCTATTTTCATGATCTTTGCCACCCTGACCATTTCCAGGCAGCTTACATTCTTTAAACAGAGTGGATTGGGTTTTGAAAAGGAACGGATTATCTCGGTTCGACTTCAAGGAGCCCAGAGACAAGCAGTCATCACTGATCCTTCCGCATTCCGAAATGAGCTGCTTTCCTCGCCAGACATTCTTAATGTCAGCTTGGTGTCTCGTCGACCTGGCGTTAATCTGAGTATTGAACATCTTAGACTGGCATCTGATGATCCTGATGCTGACGTACCAACTGTCCGTTTTTTAAGGGCTGATGAAAATTACTTGGAAACCCTCAAAGTCCCCCTGGTAGAAGGAGAGAATTTTAGAAAGCAAGATGGAGGGGACTACCAGTTTTTGTTGAATGAATCTGCAGTTGAAGCCTTGGGACTTGTCAGTCCGGTGGGGAAAAGAGTCCGTGGCTATTCTGGAGAAGGGGAGATTAAAGGAATTTTTAAAGATTATCATTTTGAATCTTTGAAGAAAACAATCGAACCCATGGTCATCGAGTATCGGTCGGTTCCTGGTGGAAATCTATTGATCAAATATGCAGAAAAAAAGGATGCGGTGGTCTTAGATTACATTAAACAGCAACTTGATACGATGGTACCCAATCAAATTTTGAATTATCAATTTGTTGAAGATCATCTCAATAGTCTATATATACAGGAGGATCGCCTTGGTTCATTATTCAGAATGTTCTCAGGCTTGGCCATATTTATCTCTTGTTTAGGGTTATTTGGCATTTCTGCTCACTATGCGCAGTTGAGGAACAAAGAGATTGGTATCAGGAAAGTGATGGGGGCCACTGCTCCCAATGTGGTTGTTTCATTGATAAAACAGTATGTTATCTGGATTGGTATTGCTAATATTATTGCCTGGCCCGTTGCCTATTTAGTGATGGGCAAATGGTTGGAAAATTTTGCATACCGAATTTCCATAGACATTTGGACCTGTCTGGCAGCGGGTTTCACTTCGTTGGCGGTTGCCATCATCACGGTGACCTACCGTTCCATACGGGCATCCCTGGCTGATCCGGTTCAGTCGCTTCGTCATGAGTAGCTAAAGGCTGTATTTAAATTCCAGGGTTCGGTGGAGAGAATACATAATATAATGTAGCCTCTCCTCACGAACCCATTTATACTACCTTGTGACAAGCCCTCCATTAATGATCATACGCAAGTTAACAGCTACGTAGACTCACAACGGCAGACTTGTCACAAGGTAAACTCAATTATGGATGTTCCAGTCCATAGTCATGCGCCTCACTGGAACGCTTCTAATGGCAAACTCACAAAGTAAGTGTAATGTCGGCTCTGTTTGGATTCGCTCTTTAAACAACGCTAAGTTATATAATATGTATAGATTTAAGCTCCATGTGTTTTTCAGATTAAACCCGATCTTTCATAATGAGTGATCGGGTTTTTAAAGAAACAATGAAACTTTTACTCTTAAAGTGACGTCCAATTAACTGTAATTATCCGCATGGGATATTAATCAAGGAATAGAATTATGGTAATGAAACTTTTATCACGGGCCGAAGAAATTATCTTGGTGACCATTATCAAGTTGGGCGATCAAGCATATGGCGTTAAAATTCGTAACCAGATCCATAAAGACACTGGCGATCTGTGGTCATTTGCCACCATTTATCGTCCTCTGGACAAGATGGCCAGGAATCAACTTGTTGAGAAGATCAAAGGCGAACCCACGGCTGAACGGGGTGGAAAGTCCAAGTTTTACTACACGGTTTCACCTGCTGGTAAAGAAGCACTTCTGGCGTTGCAAATGGCCCATTCCCGCATCTGGGATGGATTAACCAATGCGGCCTTGAAGTAGGGGGTGGCGCATGTCAATCCATCAAAATGAAGTGGGGCTCCAACCAGTCCGTGGACTACTTCGACTGGTTTTATCAGGGGATGACTTTCTTGAAAAATCAGGTGATATGGATGAAGTCTTTGGCCTCATCAAGGAAGAGAGGGGGGCTTTCTACGCGAGCTATTGGTATTGGTTGCAAATAATGAAGGCTGTGCCGGTGTTTGGAATGGTTAAACTTTACTGGAGGTTTGTAATGTGGCGTAATTATCTGAAAAGCATATGGAGAAACATTAAAAGAAATAAAACTTATTCTGCCCTGAATATTGCTGGACTGGCTATTGGTATGAGCTGTTCCCTGGCGTTATTTTTGGTTGTGCATGAACAGTTGACATATGATAATTACCATGATAATGCTGACCGTGTTTACAGGGTCTCGGAAACAATTGAAACTGCTACGGCTGTCCGCCACTATGCACCAATAGCATGGCCACTGGGCCCGGTATTAAGAGAGAAATTTCCACAAATTGAATCATTGGTCCGCATATATGGCTTTGGTTCTCATCTTATCAAGAAGGACAATAAGTCATTTTATGAGGAAAATTTCTATTTTGCAGAGAAAGATCTTTTTAATGTCCTAACCTTTCAGTTTCTTCAAGGTGATCCGGCAACAGCACTGGAGCAGCCAAATACTATAGTATTAACTGAGTCAATTGCCCATAAATACTTTGGTGATGAAGATGCAATGGGGCAGACACTTATTCGTAATACCCGTGAGTACATTGTCACTGGTATTGTTAAAGATTCACCCAGAAACACGCATCTGAAGTATAATTTTATTGCCTCGTTAGAGACCATTAAAAATGATAACTGGATGGCCAACTGGTATGGTACAGAAACTTATACATATCTCAAGCTTAGACCCAATGTGGATGTAGAAGCATTTCAGCAGCAGATCCGTAGAATTGGCGATGAATATGTTGGCGGTAGTTGGGCTTCTGGTGAAAAATTACACTTATTCCTGTTACAACCTATTGCCGATATTCACCTGCACTCCAAGCTTCGTTATGAGATTGAAGCCCATGGCAACCTCTCTATGGTTCGCCTTCTCATTGGTATTGGTGTGTTGGTGCTGTTAGTTTCATGTATGAATTACATCAACCTGGCAACTGCCAGATCAGTTACACGGGCCAAAGAAGTGGGGCTCCGCAAGATTGTCGGTGCCAGCAGGAATGAACTCATACGACAGTTTTGGAGTGATTCATTATTTATGGCTTTTGTGACAATGATCTTTTCAATGGGATTGTTAGCAGTGGCTTTGCCCTTCTTTAACAGACTTGCTGGTACGGCTTTTGGAGCTACAGATCTGTTGCAGCCTGCAACCTTGGCAGCAGTTGTTATAATTATTGGAATTTGCGGTGTTGGTGCCGGTATTTATCCATCCATTTTACTCTCTTCATATCAGCCGTCAAACATTATGAAGGGTGCTGCAACAAGGGGGCGTAGTGGTGCAGTGGTGCGCAAGGTTATGGTTGTTTTTCAGTTTATGATCTCTATTCTGCTTGCTGTGAGCACGTTGGTGATTTTTAATCAAATTGATTTCATGAAAAGTCAGTATCCAGGTTTTGACAAAAATCAGAAACTGGTGATTCCTGTTCGTGGAGGTGCGTCAATAAAAGAGAACTATAGTGAAGTTAAAGATGCACTTTTACGGCACTCAAGCATTATAGAGGCAGCGGCTTCATCTTCTGTGCCAGGCAGAGCAACGGGTAACTATTCTGTAAGTTTAATCAATGAAACAGATGATAGAAGTCAGGGTATGTACCATATTCATGTTGATGAAGACTTTGTTCCTTTGTATCAAATTAAAATGATTGCCGGCAGAAATTATATTTCCGGTATGCAGACAGATATATCAAACTGGGAGCGGAGAGAATCCGGTGGTTTTTTGATTAATGAAGCTGCTATGAAGGCACTGGGCATAAGTTCTGCAGAGGCAATTGTAGGGAAACAACTTAAAACAGGTGCTGGTGGCCGTATTGGACCAATAATTGGTGTCACCACAGATTTTCATTTTAAAGGATTGCAAAATGCTGTAGAGCCATTAATCATGGAGTATTTTACGCCCCAGCTGAGAAAGATCTCTCTCACTGTGAACACAATGGAGCTTGGCAGCGTAATGGATCACATAAAAAAAATATGGACAGGTTTTTTCCCTGAGACACCGTTGGAAACATATTTTCTGGATGCAGATTTTGACAGTCTCTATATTGCAGAGGAGCAGTTGGGTGGTGTGGCAGGTACATTTACAGTCATGGGTTTGATTGTAGCATGTCTGGGGCTTCTTGGGCTTTCGGCTTTTACGGCCGCACAAAGGACAAAAGAGATTGGTATTCGCAAGACTCTGGGTGCTTCCATCTCCAGTATATTGGTCCTGCTCTGCCGTGATTATGTTCGCTGGATTCTAGTAGCCAATATTCTTGTGGGACCCCTTGCATGGGTGTTGATGCGGCACTGGCTGCAGGACTTTGCTGTGCGGGCTCCAATTACAATTATTCCCTTTGTATTAACGGGTGTAGGTACCTTGGTTGCAGCTTTATTTGCTGTCTCCATCCAGTCTTACCGCGCTGCTGTGGTTAATCCTACCCGGAGTCTTAAGCAGGAGTAGCAGGGGGAAATATCAGATTATTAACCCGGCAGTGTAAGATTGCATTGCCGGGTTTTGAGTTTTTGTTTTCTGAATGATCGGTGTATTATTGAACTGGTTTTTACAGGTTATTTCATTTACAGGGTTTTTACTGGGATGGTTGTCTTTCAACCTGATTTATGTGTAGTGTCTTCCTGTCTTAGTAGCTATTGCTTTTGTTTTTTCGGTGTTCTTCGGTGTCTTCTTCTTCAGTGCTTTTCGGTGCTAAATGTTTTTTGTGTTCTGCAATATGTCAGAGAAATGACGCCTGTATTATTATCTGTGTCATTGTTTTTCTGTCACTTTTTTAGAAAAAGTAACCAAAAATCTTTTCGGACGTAAATACTCTCACCATGTGCGGTCCGTCTTTTTGTTGTTTAGTCACACCCCAGAACCCCGGTTTTGAAGGCTTTGGTATCATCAATGCGTCTTTTTTTCACGCCGGCCCCTTTTCATAAATGTGGCTCTACAGATCATTTGTTAAAACGTCCTCATACCCCGGCGCTGCCGGGCATGGGTTTTTTCCTGTTTTCGACACAGGGAC
>JAGLOF010000084.1 GCA_023139105.1 bacterium | reverse complement strand
ATAGAAAATCCGGCAATAATTGAGAAAAAAACCACAGAGAGAATAATCGCTATCATTTTGCTTTTTATCGATAGATCCCGTAGTATCTTCATTGTGTAGACTCCTTGCCGCCGCCAACTATTCTGGCAATACTACGCAGGCGGTAATCAATCTTAAATCCGGCGGCTGCTACAGATTTTACATTTAATTCAAATCGTATTCTGGAGCCGGCAAAATAAAAATTTATTTGCACACCTTGTTCACCAAATTTCCTACTATCTCCAACAATCAAAATGGACTTGCCTCTAATTTTGGATAATATTTGAGTTAATCTCTTTTTTTCTGAACTGGCAATAAATAGAATATGACATTTATCAATCTCTGTGATATCCGAGAAATTCCGAATTTCCACCTTCCTGTTCTTTATCTTCAACTCTCCACTGCTATAGGCTTGTTTTAAAGAATCGCCAAATGGATCTTTCCCGATTACTGCCAATATGAAAGGTTCTGTTTCGTCATTAAGGTCAGCTTGTACAGGCCATTCTATATATCGGGAAATTCGCCAAAGCAGCACTGCCTTTACATCATATTCAGTTTGCTGTGCAAATATATTCATGGACACCGAAGATAGTGCAGTCCATACAATTAACATGAATAACTTTGTGTGATTTACCAATTCTTATCCTCCTTGAAGGAGTGATACAGCAATTATTATATTAATCCACTTAATTAAAATATATATTCTATCCGCATAGTCCATGATCTTCTCCTGATAGGACTGTAAGTAGAAACATCGTAATTGGAATGACTTGGATCAAAACCCCTAACATCAAATAGGTTCCTTACCCCAAATGAAACATAGCATTTGGAATTAAGCCTGTCAGTGGTTCTCACATTTATATCAACTACATTATAACCCGCTATCTTATGTCCCGGTGTAGAAAATTGGAATCCTTTAATTTCTTCATCTTCCCATGTAGGTCTATCCCCGACAAACAGGTTATGAACATACAAGTTCAACTTATCACTCCAGAACAAAAAATTCAGACCTAATTTGAAATGATGCAGAGCCTGAGCGGGAAGTCGATTGAGCATGAACAATTCATTACCATTCAACAAATCATTTATATTACCTTCTACATAGGAGTAGGATAAGAAAGATGAAAAATTCTTTGCCAGTCTTGCCTTTAAAGTGAAATCAACTCCAAAACTACGGGCATCACCTTTATTCTCCCAGGTCCATTCATATGGCGGGGGTAGAGTAGAGTCAGCCACTTGCTGTATCAAATTTTTTGTCTGATTATGAAAAACACTCATTATTGTTGAAATATTTTTATTCCAAATACGCGTATAGTTCACATCAAAACTATAAATATATTCAGGATGTATATCAGTTCGACCTTTAATCCTGTCTTGAATCACTCTCACTTCAGGATCGGGTGTTAAAAACCCGGATGAATAGATCAACTTTAAAACATTGTTTTTATTAAATGTATAAATACCAGAAAACCGGGGAATGAGGACATCTTGATAAATAGAAGAGTTTTCATACATTAACCCAAGCACAATCTTCATTTTCTCAGTTAGAGAGATCTCATCCTGTAGTGATATATTCAAATAATCAATTTCAGTTTTATCAGTTGCAGCCCAGACAGGTTTTTGAGAAGTAGATGCTATAAGTGCCTTCTCATGCACACGTTCAAAAGAGATACTAGCAAAAAGTTCATTAGCAGTAGAAATCCGCCACCGGATTTTTTGATTAAACATATAACTGGCCGCCTGCTGGGCATACCAACGATGAGTACCTGTAAGATATAAATTTTTAGCCAGCCAGTCAAAATTTTGATAGATAAGATTTGAAGATATAGAAATCTTATTATTTAAATTATGACGATATGACAATGATGCATTTAATGTTTTATCTGTCAACATACATTCTTTTGAAGGCACATAATAGAGTGCCGTGAATCCAGCACCAACTTTAGGCATATCAGCATGATTATACTGGAGTTGTAGTTCAAGTCCGGCTGAGTGGGCAATTTTTAAAAAGATTTCCCGATTATCCCAGGGGAGAACAACATCTGCTGAGACACTGTCAGGAACAACAACCGGATTGCCAAAGAGAGAGCCCTGCTCCCGCTTGTCTTTAGCATAATAATTGGGATACTCTTTAACCAGATTTATACCTCTATCACTATAATTTTTATAAAAGGATAAATATATGTCAAGTGCTCCAACTTTTTTACCGAATATGGCAGTGCCCTGCATTTGGTGATCTTTCCCGTAAAGAGCTGTAATTTCACCGCCATTAACATCTTCACCCTTTTTGGTGATCACATTCAAGACTCCGGAATAGGTGTTTCTGCCATAGAGTGAACCGTATGGACCTATAATAAATTCAACATTCTTGATCCCTTCAATGGGAAAGCGATCTGCCCAGGATGTACCAAAACCATTTTTTGGATTAAAAGGTATGCCATTAAACAAGAGCATTAAACGTTTGCTATTAAAATTGCCTCTTATAACCTGGGTGGTAAAAGCACTGTAGCGCCCAATCCATGTGACACCGGGAAGATCAGACAGTAAATCCATCAAAGTAGTATAGCCGCGATGTCTTAATTCTTCTCCGCTAATGACTGTAATATTAGCCGGTGCTTCTGATAGGCCCTCTGGTTTGTCAGAAGCACTGACTACCTCCACATTCATCAACTCTTCCAAAGTCATTTTTTTTAGTACATCAATACGGGATTGTTGTTTATCCTGAGAATAGACGGAAAATATCTGAAGTAATGAACCGACGAGGATCATAATCATTTTGAAAATCCTGCTGCGGGTTAAACCTACACTGTATTGTGTTTGAGCTGACATGACATCCTCCTTACTATTACAAAACACAGGTATTTCTACAGGCTGTTTTAAACAATATATCCATAGGCAGTCTTATTGCCAATTAAAACTCCTTACCGATTGCAACTTGTAATATTCTATTATAGCCTGGCATTCCCTTATCTGCGAAAGATGCATTAAATGTATATGATGGAAAAAGATATTCGCTTCCCAACAGGTTGCTGCCGTTGATATTCAGGTAAAATTTGCTGTCAAAAAGATTATTAAAACGGAGATTTGCACCAATTACCAGATAACCATCTGTCCTGTCGGCAATTCGTGCCCCATAACTGCTGCTGTCCACAGACAGAATTGATTTATCCCAAGAGGTCTCCATGGATCCCACATATCTTGCGTTTATAGAAAAAACAGAATTTTCATTGAAGCTATAAGCTGCTTTAAAATATGCCAGGAAATTAGGAGAGTAAGCTACATCTATATTAGAATATTCATTACGATTATTTACAGTATTCTGACATGTAACACTCAATTCCGTATAGATATTATCTAAAGGTTTGAATATTACTGTCAATTCACTGCCAATGGTCTTCAATTCTCCTGAATTCTTATTTGAAGGTACAAACTCAGTTCTTTCTTCATTCCAGTCTGAGTCATTCACAATAAGATTATCCAGATCATTATAAAAGATTGAAAAATTGAGACTTATACCTCCGGCCAAAGCAGCAAGATAATTGAGTTCCAATGTACTTATATACTCAGGCTCTATCAGAGGTTGCAGCGGATTTGATGCCCGAGCAGCTGTTTTAAATATTGATGGCATTGTAATAGCCCGGCCATATAGCAGCTTCAGAATATGATTTTTGTGTAAGTAGAATATAGAAGACAGCCTGGGTATGTAATCTATCTTGCCAGGATCGTACTTGGCAGTGTTTCCTGTAAGAGACATAATATCCGCAAAAAATGTTGTATAAGGCTGCATATATTCCAGACGTGCTCCCATTGTTAATTTTATCCATTTGAGGGGGCTGATATCTGCTTGGCAGTACGCAGCACTTCTTTTCAATGGTGTTTGCAGGCCGATACGGTAGAAAAAATTTCCAAATTGCGGATAGCTGCCTTGTAACTGATCAGTTGCCTTCTCTTTATAATATAAACCGGCTGTGATGTGTAAATTTTTATATGGCTGTAAAAAGGCTGTGACATCTACCTCATAATCTTCCTTGTTGTTGAAATCTCCAGAGATATTCATCCCGTCCTCGGGTATAAGCCATCCAAAATTCCCCCGCGTGAATCCCCGTCGATAGCTCAACCGGGCATCCATTTTAAATTTTAAAGAGAATTCATGTTTATAACCAAATGCAAAGGTTGAATATGATCGCCAAAACTTTGATCCGTCTGAAGTATTTGGCGGACGAAAGAGATACCATTCCCGATAATTTTCATTATACTGAAAATTGGCATAAAAACCTTTATACGAACCGTACAAGCTAAAATACTCTAATCTATTTCCCCATAGTCCCTTCGTAGAAGTGAATGCAGTACCATACTTTTCAGACCAGTCCTGAGTAGTCATCCGGCTGTGAGGAATATCAGGCCCCTTGGTATTCAGATAGCCAGCGTTAAAAACCAGTGAGACATCATCTTTTTTAACAGCAACACGGGCCGCAGCACGTACGGTTTCCTCAGACCCGGCAGATAGAGCTACGTGGCTCCCATTGTCTGCATCATTTGTTATAATATTTATTGCACCGAAAAATGCACCGGGCCCGTAGATAACCGACATCGGTCCCCGAATTACTTCGATCCGATCAATGGCCTCAACTGGAATTTGTATTGCAGTATAAACAGTGCCGTCACTCTCCATCCGCTCCTGGCGTATTCCGTTCACAAGCAGGATTATATTGTTCCCTATTGCCGACCAAAAACCGCGCACTCCAAAGATTGCACCTTCAAATCGATTATCAATATTGAAAAGACCAGGAACATTCTCAAGAATCCTGTCGAGGGATGTGAAGCCATATTTTTCGATATCTTTACGTGTAATCACTACAACACTTGCCGGAATATCGCTGACTTTTTGTAAAGTTTTTTCAGCGGTAATAACAGTGACATCCATAAGCTCTTCAAAAGACATCTTAAAAAGCTCATTAATTTTTGTTTGACCTTTATCCTGGCCATATAGGGGGATTAAAAGGAGTGACAATAAAATTGCAGTTAAAGCCACTTTAATTCTCTTTCTACATGATAACTTAGTTAGATTGTAATTCATTATACTCCCCCACTATAGTAGTCCATACTACCATTGTACCTTGTAAAGCATCATTGAATCATCTTTTCCTCTATCACAGAGGAAGTCTGATGATAAATCTTGTCCCTCTCCCAACTTCCGACTCTACCCACATCTCACCACCATGATTCTCAGTGATAATGAAATATGAAACCGAGAGCCCCAAACCGATCCCCGAACCTTCTGCCTTAGTAGTGAAGAACGGCTCGAAGATACGGCGCCTCGTTGCTTCATCAATACCAGGACCGTTATCCTCAACTTCTATGCGCATCATATTACGATCCCGCTCATGGGCAACACGTAATATAAAACCCGATTTCTTCACATTTCCATTATTTAATCGTAATTGGTCATTTTCCGTCTGCATTGCCTGAGCGCCATTCTTTAATAAATTAAGAATTACCTGCTGAATTTCACTGACTTCACAGGGGACCAGCGACAGATCCTCTACATACTCTCTAATTATTTCCAGATCTCTAAATTCATAATTTTTCTTCATGTCATAGTCATTAGCACACAAATCAAGAGTCTTATCTATTAATTCATTCATATCAACAGGAATAATTTTTGACTCACTTTTACGGCTGAATGAGAGCATATTATCAACAATTTTTGCAGCACGGTGGGCTGATTCCAGTACGGTCTTAAGCATTTCAATAAGACCACGCCTATTATGATATTTTTTCAGATTGTCAAATGAAATTCCACATTCTTCTGCTATCTTCAGGTTCTTTGGAAGATCAGTAGAAACTCTGTTCTGAATAACCTGCATTGTCTGAATTATACCTGCCAAAGGATTATTTATCTCATGAGCCATGCCTGCTGCCAGACCGCCTACAGACATCATCTTCTCAGATTGAATCATCATCTCCTCAAGGCGCACTTTTTCAGTAACATCATCAATCCTGATAACAGCACCTTCAACGCCATTGGCAATTAGCGGAAAAATTGTTATATCACAATATGTTATTCCGCCAGCTAAAAGTTGCTCAACTTTAAGAGACTGCTCTACTCTTCTATTTTTAATAGCATTTTTTATTTTATTCACTTCCAGGTGGCACTGGGTAAAAACTTCATGGGCTAAACGTCCTTTGGCCTGCTCAGCTTTAACCTGGGTCACTTTCTCCGCTCCGTTATTCCATTGAGTCACTTTCCCGTTTCTATCAACTCCTATAATGGCAGATGGCATGGAATTAATAATATTCGAAAGTAGATTACGCAGATGACGCATCTCTTCTTCTGCTCGTTTACGTTCAGTAATATCCATAGAGATTCCACATATTGCATAGGGTTTACCAGCAGAATCATTAAGAGGAAATCTAACTGAAATAAAAGTATGCAGACCATCTTCTTGCATTATCTCTTCTTCAAATTCAATAGCTTTATTCTTTTTCAATACTTTTCTGTCATTCTCTTCTAAAACCTTTGCCGTCTGGTATGGGTGAATATCATAAATAGTTTTATTAACAACATCCTCTTTTGTCACATTATTCATCTCTTCATAGCATCGGTTGACCATAATATAACGACCTTCAAGATCTTTCAAATACATGATCGATGTTGTATTATCAAAAATTGACTGAAGCTGCAATAATTCTCTTTGTTTCTGTTTAACCTTATTACGTTGAGATTGAATAAACCAAAAAATAAGGCCTAAAATTACTATTATGTACAAGGTATATGCCCACCAGGTCTTCCAGGGGGGAGGTAGAATTACTACTTTTATACTTGTTCCCTTTTCATTCCAATAGCCATCATCGTTAGATGCTTTAATCCGGAAGATATATTCTCCAGGGGCCAAATTCGTATAAGTGGCTCTTCTGTGTTTATAATTTGTCTCAATCCACTCTTTATTTAAACCTTCTAATTTATAAGAAAATTGATTTTTTTCAGATTGTCTATAATTCAAAGCAGTAAATTCAAAAGTGAAAATGTAATCTGTGTAATCTAATATTATTTCTTCAGTAAAATTACTACTATGCTTTAATATAGTAGTATCACCAACAGAAACAGGTTTATTAAATAGTAAGAAATCGGTTATTACCACAGGTGGAATAGATGTATTATCTTTTATACTATCAGGATAAAACTCATTAAATCCTTTTATCCCACCAAAATACATCCTGCCACTTCGGTCCTGGTGATATGCTCCTGCATTAAACTCATTACTTTGCAGCCCATCTCCAGCATCATAATTTGTAAAGGTTTCCGTTTGGGGATCAAACTTGCTGACTCCTTTATTAGTACTCACCCATAACATACCTTTGTCATCCTCCAGTATGCCATATATCACATCATTTGGCAAACCATCTTTTTCCCGGTAATAAGTGAATGTATGTGAGTCTCTATCAAATTTATTTAATCCACCCCTGGTTCCGACCCACAATACACCCCCCGCATCTTCATAAATCGCCCTCACAGAATTATTACTAATTGTCGTAGGATCATCAGCCTGATGTTGGTAGCGGGTAAATATTTCTTTATCTCTGTTGAATTTATTTAATCCACCATAAGTCCCGACCCACAATGTGCCCCCGGTATCTTCATAAATCGCCCTCACAAAATTATTACTAAGACTGTTAGCATTATCAATCTGGTATTGGTAATGGGTGAATGTTTCTGTCTTCCTATCAAATTTATTTAATCCACCAAAAGTTCCTATCCACAGTATGCCCTCTGTATCCTCATAAATCAACTGGACATTATCATTATTGAGTGAATGTGGATCCCCTGCTTGATGTTGGTAGCGGGTGAATGTCTGTGTTTTTCGATTAAATTTATTTATTCCATCTCTGGTTCCAATCCACAAACGCCCCTCTGCATCTTCATAAATCGATCGAATAGAGCTGCTGCTGAGGGAACTGGCATTATCTGCCTGATGTTGGTAA
>JAGLOF010000083.1 GCA_023139105.1 bacterium | reverse complement strand
CATCCTTCCAAACCTGTCGAAGTATGCTGCGGGCAAGTTCTGAAGTTAAAAATTTGCGCCGGTCAAATGTAACCACTGTAAAAAAATAAACTCCACCAGCTAATTTTGATCGTACATAATTCGACATTTTTCTTTTTCTTTTATTGTAATGATTTGTTGGGTTAAAAAACGGAACCCAACCTACAGGCTCATTTTATGGAAAATGCAAATAGTCCCGGCCACACCACCGGCCTAGTACACGTCCCGATTTGCCGCTCGACCTGCGGTCGAGTGCAAATCTTATTCGTTATATGCATTCTATTTCTTCAACAAACCTAGTTTTTTATCAACTTGAAGCTTTGTTACAGCTAAAACTTCGCCAGTTTCTACAAAAAACATTCTCAAAAATACATCGTAGTGATCTACTTTTTCAAATAAATCACCTGCTACAATTAATTTTGCTCCGATTAGCTTGCCAACTCGAGTAGCATCAGTTTCTTCAGTTAATCCGGTCATACTCAATTGAAGCTCATCTAGTATTTTTTGAAAATCTTTTCTTTCAACTAAATGAAATGATTCATGAAGGCTGGATGACAACAGAAGCTGCTGTGAAAAATACTCTGCATCAATTTTATTCTTTACATTTTGAGAGACAACTGGGAGTACACATGTCGGAGTCTTACTTGGAATTTTTATTGATGAGTAATCTAATAATTGCGCAATTGACATCTTAAATAATTTAGACAATGTGGTGTCATTTTCTTCTGTAGTTATTTTATTAGCTTCAAAATAATCCTCAACATCTTCAAGAGGTTTATCAGTAAATTGAAAAATTTCATCTTTCACAATTTTTATAATAATCGACTCCAGATTTTCTGTTTTGTAATTTGAGCCAGTATGATGACTTACACTACCAATTTTTCCGCCTTCACTTTCACCTACCTCACCATATGTTAAGAAAATATATTTTGCAGATGTATATTGAGATACTTGTCTTAATACAAATTCACCTTGTAAATCCAGTCCTCCTGTACCAACGCTAAATAGTTTTACACCATTTTGCTTAGCCATTGTCATTGCGTGAGTATAGTTATAAGCCTGATCAGCGTATAATTGTGGTGGTGCATCAGTAACAATAAAAGACAACCGAAGACCATCCTGATTCCAGTCAAAATCATTCATTGCACTTTTTAATGCAGATTGTAAAGCTTCAGGTGTATCCCCTCCACCATCAACAGTTACATTGTTGAGTTCTCCTAAAAATTGCTTAAGATTTGATGTGAATGGAGTAATTTTGGTAATATATTCATCCGATCGATCTCGATATAAAACCATGCCATAACGTATCAGTGATTGATTTGATAAAGATTCAAGATTTAAATTGATAATCTCTATTGTTTTCTTCAATCTATTAATTTCTTCACCCATACTACCGGTTGTGTCTAGTATAAACAAAATATCAACTGGCAATGCATCAGGACTTTTTTTATTTGTATCGAGTGTGAATACCTGGATCCGCTTATCATTTCTTTTGATCACAAATTTTTGCTTAAATTGCTGGTATGAAACTTCAGCAATGTACTCTGAAATATTATCTTCATATTGTGATGGAAAAAATAAATATGAACCATTAGAATATGTTTTCCCTGCACAGTGCATTCCTAAATCAGAATTTATAGTAATATTTGCATTAGGGATCGAGTTCCCCTTTCTGTCCTTCAAATAAACACTGATTCTCTCAGTGATATCAACAGGATAAAAGGTTATGACTTCTTTATATTTTTTTATAAAATTCAAATAATAATTGTATTGCTTATTATCATCTGCAAAGCCCGCTCTCAATCCACTTTGCTCAGGTCTTCTCCTTGTTCTGCCAGATGTGCCAGCACGGTCTTCTCCGGATAGACGATGAACTTCATTGATCTCTCCTTTTTCAATCAAAGGACGTTCAGCTACAATTACTACGTCTTGCCCAACTAGATTACTAGAACTCAGTTCAAAATCTCTAAATGTGGTTACCCCCTCAGCCACAATGACATTTTTAACAGTCAGTTTTGCATATCCCATATACATAACATGCATCTCATAAGTACCTGCGGGGATATTAATTATTACATAATTACCATTAACATCAGCGGCAGCTCCAAATGCTGTTCCACCAATTAAAACATTAACTCCAAATAGAGGAGTTTTGGTTTCAGCATCAATTACAGTACCACGAATTTTGCCGGTATTGGCAGAAAAAAGCCTAGGAATATGTAGCAGATTCAGTAGAATGAGTAATACAGTGATTCGCATATTCGTTTTCATCGTCTTCCTCTTAGAATAAATAATTTCTCATAAGGTAAATTGCTGCCGTAGGCCCACGACTAATGTTTTAATTTTAAAAATGAATACTTAACTGTCTAAAAAACTTGTGTTCCTTAATGGTTTTTATGCATATAACGCCCACTTCACCTGCAAAGACGGTTGGCCGCGGACCTAGCGCAAGCCAGGTGCGTGACAAGCGGCTTTGTCTGGTGCAAGCGTTAGCACTTCTGGGGCCAAATAATATTTTCCCCGGCCGCATCATAATCTGGCATAATCCAGAAACTTTGAACAATGCCATTCTTAAGAGATATAGAAATATTAGATTTATCACAATGATATGTGTATAATTCAAATTCAGTCTTATCATCATCAAGTACCCAGTCACCAAAATCAAGTTCTTTTAAAATCTGAAGTAGCTCATCTTCATTCTTTCCAACTAACCTAAAACCTCCAAGTATTGCATCCTCGGATTCCGTATCTATGCAACAGAGTAACCAATCATCTTCATCTGAGAAATCTAATTCTAATTTATATTGGCCATAATACCAAATTTCATCCTTAATACCATCTGAATGTGATTCTATTTTTCTAGATGATGGCTCCCCTAAAATTGTGACTACATCTGTTCTCATTTGTCCAAATACTATTTCATCAACGCCACAAAGTGGTTTTATAATATAGTTCTCCAACTAAAGTCCCTTAAGAAGTATTTATAGTTTAAATTGGGATAACTGCTATCAAAGCAAAAAAAACTTTGATAATTGTCAGATTAATTTAAATAGCCTTAGATTTTAATTCCATCACTATTGCACGGTACAACTGAAACAACTTCTCCTGAAACACATTTAAATTCACCACCCAGACCATTTGCGGGATCAAATTCAATTTTTAAACATTCACATTGTAAATGCTCATTATTTACCGGATAAATGGTCAATCCCAAAATAGCATTTTGTAAATTGAAGCCATCAAACTCCCAATCATAAATAATCTTGAACTTAAAATGTACTAAATAGTGATTTTTTAGTATATAGTAGCCTCCAGCATCTACTTGATTTGTCATTTCAAAAACATGAATAACACATTCGAAAATAGCACCGTAATTTTCACCCTTTCCCTCAATATTCCTATCCCCCTTAAACCAAATAATTTCGGCATCATGAAAACTTGGCCAGTATTCAAACTTACTTACTAAAACTTCATAATTCAATAATTTCTCATATGATTCCATTAGAATCCCTTGTAAAGTGCTAACGTTCTGCGTTTTAGCGGCGCGCCCAAACGTTTATTGTCGAAAACGCCACCTCAAGAACTACTCAGAAAGCCGGTTACATTTCCGCCGGTAAACCGAGCGTCGTATGACGGCGTAGCCGTCGAAAGCACAACCAAACCAACCCACGTAAATGAACCGGGCGTGACCGCTACAAACGCGGGTTGAACTAAGCCCCTCACGGGGCAGATCTATATTAAAATACTTGCCTTTTTTTCGCAGTCACCATAAACTTCCTGTACTCATCAACCAATAATGAAGGAGGTCCACAATGACTGCACAATGTCCAAGCTTTATCTGTAATGCACCAATAAAACATCAGCCGCTGCTCAGGCAGTTTGCTGAAGACATGCAATTACGGGGCATGTCTGAACGTACGATTGAAATGTATGTTGGTGCCAAAAAAACAACTTACAAAACATTACAACAAATCTCCAGACAAAATCTCTGATGAACAGCTTCGTAAATACTTTCTATACAACAAGACTGAAAGAGGATGGTCATGAACTGCTTCTACCATTGCTCTTTGCGGTATAAAACTCTTTTTCACACTCACTTTAAAACGAGACTGGACTAATTTAAAGTTTATCCGGCCTGAAAAAGAAAAAAAGCTGCCGCTAGTCCTCAGCCGAACTGAAATCAACAGGATTTTCTCTGCTGTTAAGATGCCCCGCCATCGTGCCTGCCTGAAAACAATATATTCGCTCGGCCTGCGTATCAGCGAAGGAACCAGCCTGCAGATATCTGATGTCGATTCTGACCGTATGTTCGTGCATGTTCACAGGGGCAAAGGAAATAAAGACAGGAACATTCTCTCTGACAAGGACGGAAAGGTGACGTTCAGGTACAGAGACTCTAAATCACATCGGTTCAGGCTGTGCTCTTTAGATGCTATCACTTTTATTTCCCGGTTCCTACAGCATGTATTGCCAAAGGGATTTGTGAAAGTGCGCTACTACGGTCTCTTTGCTTCGCAAAACAGGAAGCTTCTGGAAAAAGTCAAAGAACGTTTGGGTCAGTTATTGGCCCCTGTTAAAAAAATATGTGAAAAAGTCACGAAGTCGTTTTGCTGTCCTAAATGCGGTAGTCCTATGCTATTCATGGGTAATCTGCCGCACAGGCGGGGACCGCCTTTGAATGTTTTGTTAAATGGTTCGGCTTTTTAAAATCTGCTGTCAGCGGACCAGGTGATTTGAGCTCTGATCTTGAATATTGACTATATTTGGGCAGATTTTACAAATAATTCAATTCTACGGTGTTCTTTGAATCTGCGTTTTTGTAGTTGTATGAATATATTATTCTCTTTATTGGTCTCTTCTGGCCAAATACTCATTTTATGGAAAATACAAATAGTCCCGGCCCCTACACCGGCCTAGTACAACACCGATTTGCCGCTCGACCTGCGGTCGAGTGCAAATCTTATTCGTTATTTGGCATTTATATTATTGTAAATTTAAATGTGCCTACGGCCCCATTAAATTCCATTTCTAGGTTCCATCCTGCTGTATTTGCTCTATCATGCCACATAGTTTCAAAAATCTTGGCATAATGCGCAAAACTAATTTGCTGTCTATAATGAGATGTACAATTATAAAGCCAAAAATATTTAGGGTTAATAATTACAACGGCTTCTTCATCATTTAGCTTTTCAAGAGTGACTTCACTCCCCTTCATCATTTTTTCATCCCAACACATGTACAGAATAAATGCCTTATGAGGAGTTACAAATGGAACCCATGTTTTTGCAGCCAAAAAATAACCAAGGCCATCTTTGAACCAGTTAAAAGCGCTTGTAGAGTCCTCTTCATAAATATGATTGAATATTCTGATTTGAGCCGACCAGTATATTTCTTGATGCATCCATTTCTTTTGATCTTCATTTATATCTGGAAAGTCTGATTGTGGTAAATCTTGAATTTTATCCAACCGAATCATTAAACCTTCAATGTGCTGAAGATACCATTGGTTTTCTTCTTGTATAAAGGTAAAGCTATAATCTCTTGTATCATTATCAAAGGTGATAGGAATTACAAAACACAGCTGATTTTCAAGTTCGATAATTTCTGGTAGTTTCTGGAACTTATCCCAATCTATTTTACTTCCCATCTTGGTTGTGAAACCATAAGTAGCCTCTCGGATTGTTTCATAATGAGGGCGAATCATTTCCGGTTTATACTCACCAGATTTAACTAAATCTATAAAGCTTGTCCATACATGCAATTTATCTGAGCCTAAGACAAAGTTACATCCAAGAAGACAAAACATTATAAAACATTTCATTACATTTGCTCTCATGAAGCAACCTACAAGTTTTGAAAAGCATTTTTGCCAAATAACGTTCTGTGTTTCTGCGGCGCGCCCAACCGTTATTGTCGCAAACCGCACTCAGAGATAATTCGAAACGCCTGTTACAAAACCGCAGGCAACATGGCGTCGCTGACGGCATAAGCCGTCGTAAGCAAAATAAAACCAACCTACGCAAACAAAACGGGCGTGACCGTCTACAAACGCGCGTTAGGGCAATTTCTTATTAATACATAAAGTATCAATACTAGTAAATCCATTTAGAAGACTATCTTTTTCAAGAATCTCTATGCTAGAAGAGATAGGTTCCACTTTAATTTTATTTTGATTATTTTTTTGCGTACTAAGAAAAACATCATGAAATATCATCCAACATAATGCTAAAAAGGCAATTATAACACCCAATATATTTACCCATCGAGGCACGTGTGCATCCATGTCTTTATTTTTCTCTGGAAGCCCCTTTTTCAAGAGCAATATCCATAATCTAAATTTCTTGTTAATTTTAAATTCTTTCTGCTTGAAATGATTATCAAAAAGGGACATCAACTCATGATTTATTTCTAATCCTCTTCTTGCTCGTAAATATTCACTTTTTCGCAGTAGAGTGAATAACTCAATTTCAAGATTTTCGATGATAGAAACATATTTATATTTTATTAAATAATTAATAACACACCTAAACTCACAGATCATTTTATCCATCTTTTTACGATCATTCAGAACTATAAAATTTGTTTTTGAATCAGGTTTATTAAATGGCTCAGCAAGTTCTTCAACTTCAAAATATTGGAATAAGAAGTCATTAATTGTTGCAAATTGACCTTTTAGAATTTTTTTGATAATAGAAACCTGGAATTTTGAACACTTTTTCTTCATTTTTCCTCTTCGCTACTAATTGCCCTAACGTACGAATCACCGGTTTTTGTGAGCTACACCTGTAAACTTTCGTAAACCTGATTAACATCTACAAGCCAACCAACTCACGCACACTCACGGCGTAGTAAAAATCCGGTGCATTCGATGGTTAACATGAATTGCGATATGTGTCGATATCAATGGAAGCACCTACTGAATTGAGAAACGCAATAGTTTCTGATTCAAAACCGATAGCTGGTGTTGATTTTGAATCATCCATTGTAATCCACAGAATAATCTGCAATTCCGCTGACAATCTAAATCGTTCTATCGCTTCAAGAATTACTGAGGTCTTTGGTTCAAGTATTTCTATCAACCGAGAAGACATTTCATAAATATCAATAACTTCATCAATTACTTTTCCAGATGAATAACACCACGCATCAAACTTTGCCCTTAGCTTTCCTTTTCGGTTTGTGCGTGTTGGTTGCAGGCCAACCAGTCGGGTTATCTCATCCGGGTCAAAGTCATCTCCAATAAGTTTAAAATATACCTCACCTTCATTCAAATTAAGATTCCTTTTCTCTATGCTAACCTTAGTTTAGCAACTAAAAAAACAAAAATACTCTATTAGTACATATACAAATAAATTGACGTTTCTAGACATTTGTAATAATAAACTTTCCATCCCTAGAGATTCAACGCTATCACTTTTTGAAGAGATAATTTCCAAACTTTTCTATATGGATTCAAAATTCCACCTTCATTTTCAATCAATTCTGCAACACCATAAATCGAATCAAACAGTTGCCCCCCCCACACAAACAACAAAAGGGAATACCCCAACATCCCAATCACAACAGCAGATGCCGGTCAAACACATGACATGCCGGAAAGATATACTTTATCCGGACAAGGATGCGTCCCCCTCCCCAAAGGGCGCACCAGTGTTTAATTACAGAAAATGTTAAAAAAATAAAAAAGTATATTGTAAAGTAGACTAACAAAGATAATATACATTATAGATAAAGTCAAGAACAACTTGTCTTAAATTATAAAACCACATACTATCTAACAACCTCCAACTCATACCGCGCACCCACCATTGAGCCGAATACTCCGATACCACCGACAATTCCACCATTTCGCTCAGGATTATTGCTGATAAGATAATCATGATAATTCTGATCTATGGCAGCGATCATAATAGTATATGATCCGTAAAATATTATCATCGAAGAAAACCAATCCACAACATATTGCCCCGGATAGTCATCAGACTGCAATTCATGCAGCCGGGCCATTCCCTGTATATGACGCGGCTCTGCATTTCCACCGCCATCATATTGCTCACTACTTTGGGGATATTTATCATCCTCCATAAAGGGATTGATATATTCGGCATTCTGCCACTCTTCATTACAGAAGACATCGACCAACATTATCTCATCCACGTCCTCACCTTCAAGAAAGACAGGATTCCGTCTGGAAATACCAGCATAACTTTCCACATTCACAGTATCTCTGCGCAAAGTAGATGTCAGAGTAAGAGCCGCAGGAACAGAGGTCTCAGCATAGACATTTTCGCCATCGGTGTCAATATCAAGCCTGTAACGCCCTCCTGCCCGCGCAATAAACTGAGCATTATTATAACGTCCCGGTGTCGCAGCTATTTCATACAAAGCCCAGACCTCACCACCGTCCAGATCAGTAATTTTAACAGTTGCGCCTGATATGGCTGCATCTGCAGGATCATAAAATTTATCAATAGGACGTGTTTCAGAAATATATATTGCACGCTGCTCCGTCATGCTGCTGTCACAATGTAAATATCCGAAGACAGAGATCTCGCGCACATAATCTACAGTAGATGGATTTTTATTACAACCCGTTATAAGTTGCAATACCAGCATAGCCATGATAACATTAATAAAATTTTTCATTACACCCTCCTACAGGTAGATTGTTATGCCAATAGTGGGAAGGAGAGGTATCATGCCATGATCCTCAGACTCAGCAGGATTTTCCTGCGTATCATAATAACGAAACCAGATGTTTTCATGATTTGTTGCATTGACCACTTGAATATATGACTCCATATCGAGACCAAAAAGTTTTTTTCGATAAAAAAGGCCGAGATCAAGACGAAAATACGGAGGAAGCCGATGTGTATTCAACCTGCCCTCAACAACTGAATCGATCTCTCTGCCAAAAGGATCTACAGCAGTGTAACGCCCGGTCGCTTCGGTATAAGGTTGACCTGACGCATATTTAAGTGCAAAATTAACGCGCAAGTGTTTACTGATTCTGATATCCTGTATAGCAGTTAAAGTATGACGTCTGTCATATGTAGGTGAATAGGAGATGCCAAAATTTACTTCCCCCACTGTTTTATCTACATAACATAGACTATAACCAAACCACCCTGTAAAACGGCCTGCCTGGTTGCGAAGCAGCACATCGCCGCCATATGCCCGAGCCTTTCCTGAGTAAAAATTCTGTGCAGCCGTCATCTGCACATAATCTTCATCGGCACCACGTTCTTTTCTGTACTCAGCAACATGATCATAATCTTTGTAATATATTTCAGCAACAACAGAAAATGTAGAAAGATTATCATAACCACATCCGATAATAAAATGATCAGAACGCCCTGGTTCAAAGGTCTTGTCCACCGGGAACCACATATCGGCAAAACTCATCCCCTCTTGCTGTACCAGATTAATGAACTGTGCATACCGCCCATAATTGGCAGTTAAATAGCTATTCTGACTGATATAATGTTTTATACCCACGCGAGGAGTAATTCGCGTATAATTTCCATCAGTGTAATGACTGATCCGTGCACCACATTGCACAGTGGTTAATGCAGATACTTTCCAATTATCCTGAAGGAAGAACCCAATGTAACGGCCATCATATTTACTGGGATATACAAGATCTACAACATCATATTTTAAGTTAAAATTCAGAGCCTTCAGCTCAAAACCAAAATCAAGGGTCTGTGTGACGGATGGTGTATAAGTCAAACCACCTTTTACAGTCCAATCCTGAATTTCATTGGAAATCCCAAATGAGACATCCTCAAAATCTACTCTCGTATTGCTGTGAAATTGAGATCCTGCAAGGACAAAGTGTGAAAACAACTGACTGTTAAACAGATGAGTCCACTGTGATGAGAAAGTCTTGTTGCCCCAGTCAAGAAGAATATCAGTTCCACCCAGATCCCAATCGAGCAAATCATTACCCCAATACCCGCTGATACTCAAATAGTTTGTTTTGTCTATGTCCCAGTTGAATTTAGCATGCCCATCATAAAAATAATAAGGCAGATTAATATCCATGGCCTTGGCAATGAGATCCAGATATGTACGTCTGCCCGAGACCATCCACGATCCGTTTTTCCATGGTCCTTCAAATGTTGCGCTCGTACTGATGAGGCTTGTTCTTATCACTCCCTCAAATTCTTCCCTATTGCCCTCTTTGTTCAGAACGTTCAGGACTGATGACAACCTGCCGCCATATTCTGCAGGAAAACCGCCCTTTAAGAGCTCTACCGATTTGATGGCATCCGTATTGAAAGTTGAAAAAAACCCGAACATATGATTCGGATTGTATACATCGATATGATCCAGAAGAATCAGATTTTGATCAGCACTTCCTCCACGTACATAAAGCCCGGCAGAAAAATCAGATAATGTGGCTACACCCGGAAGCATCTGTAAAGTACGAAAAAGATCAGGCTCTCCAACTTGTGGTGCCCTGCGAATCTGAGATAGATCCAAAACTATCTGACCGGGAGTCACATTTCTCTCGGATTTGGACTTATCTGCCGTTATCTCAACACCCTCTCCGATTATGGCTTCTTCAACTAACAAAATATTATGCTCAATATCACTATCTTGAGTGATAACAATTTCTTCTTGTACGGTTTTATATCCAATATAACGACATATTAATACATATCTTCCCGGCGGTAGATTCGGAATAACATAATAACCTTTCATGTTTGAAATTGTACCGATACTCGTATCTTTGATCCAAATATTTGCACCCAATACAGGCTCATATGAACTTTTGTAATTTACCCAGCCATGGATAGTGCCGCTAATTGCCGAAGTTGTAGCAAAAAACAAAATATAGAGTAGTGTTTTTTTCATTTTTTTACTTTCGGTATTTGTTAATATGTTACCTCACTAACCCCCGGGGCGGGAAAGATACCCCGGGGATTAACGGGTCAAAATCATTCAGCCTCATGTAATCAGCCCCCGGGGTGTTGGGGTGTTCTTCCACTATTCCCCGGGGGTGTTGATCCCGAAGAAATTAAACAACAGCATACTCTACAGCTTTGACTACGGATTTATAACAATATAAAAAGGGCTGACATCAATAGCCAGCCCTCAAATGTTTTATTGATAGTCCGAAATTATAACATATTTTCCTTCATATCAATGAATATTTTTTTCTTCAGTTCTGCAATCCAATCAGTCATTATTCTGCGCTGCTTATATCTCAATGCATAGCTCTTCAGATCTTCATAGTCTTCATCAATATTGACATCCCTGGCTTCTTTTGCATCCTCTTTAAATACAATATGATAACCAAACTGAGTTTTAAATGGAGCTGATATCTGGCCAACGGCAAGAGTATCGGCAACTAATCTAAAACTCTCAATCTGCAACTGTTTCACAGGCAGCCAGCCCAGATCGCCACCCTGTAGATTTGTCGTAGGATCTTCAGAATGTACAAGGGCCAATGAATCAAAGGAAACTCCTTGGTCCAAACGGCGCCGTACTGATATCATCTTTTGCAATGTAGCATCATCATCATCTGCCGAGGTGGTCAATCTGATAAATATATGCCTGACATGAATACGCGCAGCTTCTTTCTCATCCACCTTGATCAAATGCAGCCCAATGCTGGATTGAATAACATCACTTATCTGTCCGGGTTCCATTATGAAAGCGGCTTCTTCAAATATTTCGTCAAAATTGCCTCTCTCTAACCAACCAAGATCGCCACCATTTTCTGAAGTTCCCGGATCTTCGGAAAATTCTGCTGTTAATGACTCAAAGCTCTCTCCGGCTGCTATTCGGCTTTGAACCTCTCTAATCCGCTCCATTCCCCGCGCATATGCAGCTCCGCCAGGTTTGATCTCCATGAGTATATGTCTGAGTTTTATCATGGCATCATTCTGTGGAAGGCTATCCTTCATGGTTTCAAAAAATGCTTCAACCTCGGTGCGGGTAATTGTAACCATTCTGGTCTTAGAAGATCTCACCTGATTAACTATCAAGGTGTTTCTCATCTCTTCACGATAATTTCGTTTAATCTTGTTAATAGGTGAACCGAAAAACTCTTCTACTTTTTCAATTGAACCATATTGCTTTATCGCCACATCAATACGGTTGGATAATTCCCGTTCAACCTGCTGGTCATCAATAGTAATGGTGTCCTCAACTGCCTTCATTAATAACACCTTTTGATTTACCAGCTCATTTAGAACATTTTTTTGTATAGCCTTATAGCCTTCAGAACCTATTTCTATACGATTCTGGGATGCCACCATCTGCGATTGCTGCAATAATTCAGACTTAAGAATGATATAATCACCAACAACGGCAATAACACCATCCAGAGTCTGCTGTCCTATAGCCAGGCCTGATACCATAAGACCAGCAACCAGAATACCAATCAACTTATTTCTGTATTTCATTTAAATGACCCCGCACTTTCTAACTATAAACTATCACTTGCTCCGGGTGAAGCAACATATGGCTGATTCTTATTTTGCAATTGATACAACAAATCAAAATATACCTGTCTCTCCTTACTTGCTTTCAGGCGGGCCACTATCTCCTCATGTACAGATTCAAGCGGCTTAAGATCATCTTTCTTCCATTTATCAACTACCTGCAACAAGTGATATCCATAATCGCTTTTCAGAACACGACTCAGACCGCCTATCCTCGTACCAAATGCAATTCGACGAACTTCAGGAATGACATCATTCTTACTTATGAATCCCATATCGCCGCCTTTTACCTTGAATATACCAGTAGAATATTCTTTTGCAACTTCATTAAAGGCCTTACCAGCCTGAATAGCCTGTCTGGCAAGATTTGCATCTTCACGTGTCGCTGTCAATATATGGAGGAGATGAACCTGATCTTCCTGTATTTTAAAAAGATCTTCATGTTTATTATAATAAGAATTGACCATCTCTTCATCTACCAATATCTTTTCTAAAAAGGTTCGTTCCAGAAGCTTTTTAATAAGGAAGTTCTTTTTTACCAGTTCAAGCTCTAAAGCAAGTTCTTCAGAATTTTCAAGCCCCAGTCGCTGGGCCTCCTGAAACAACACTTCTCTATTTATCCATCTCTCAATATATTGATTTTTTTGCTCAGGAGTGAACCCTTCCCAGACAAGTTGTTTTGACAAATCCTGACGGGTAAGACATATTTTGCCCACGCGGGCTACAACATCCGCTTCTTCGGATCTGTTGGTACAGGCAGTTCCCATGAGCAATATAAACAAACATGCTACAAGGTTAAACTTGTATAAATATTTAATCTTTACATGCCTGTTATTTTCTATTGGCATTGGAAATAACCTCTTTGGCAATAGTGACATTATATCTTTCTCGTGCCACTGTAATCCATGCTTTCTTTATATCAAACTTTATTTGCCTTATTAAATCACTCTCAATCTTGGTTTTATTTTTATCATAGGGTTTATACTCAGGTGGGCGGATACCCGTTAATTTAATAATTGAAAATGCATTGCCTCTTTGGTAAAAAACCGGTTCGGCAATTTCACCTTTTTTCATTTTAAATGCCTGGCGGCCAATCTCTGCCCACGATCTATCACCAAACCAGATAAATTCACCCTGAATCTCTTTGTGCTTGGCACGTTCGGTATATTTTTTTGCCAGTCTGCCAAAATTCTCACCGGCTTTTGCACGGCGATAAATCTTCTTGGCAAAGGCCTCATCCTTTATCATTATTTCCTGGATCTTCCTGAGTTCCTTGGTCTTGTATTTAACTTCCTTGGTAGCTTCATAATGCGCTAATAAAGCCTCATCATCAACTACAACATCTCCATAGAGATCCTCTTCAAAAATTTTTCTCATACTTTCGGAAGAAGCAGCTTCAATCTTATCTTTTAAATTCTTCCTTTTATGAATTCCCAGCTGCTCAGCCTTTTTGGTCAGTAGATCGGCCTGTAGTTTGCGTTCAAAAAATTCTTTGAAAATATCAACTGTGCCAATGCGCAATTCCGTATCTTCCGGTACTGTCCTCAATTTTTCCAATACAGTCTCAATAGTTAGATCTGCAACCTTGCTGGAGACAATCACTGCACTAATTTTTTCAGCAGGAAGTGACTCAATGCTGTCAAGAACTGTGCCACTAATCATAGGAGAAACACTTTTAAAAATTTCCAACCATTCATTCAACAATTCTTCATTATAACTAACGTCGTTATCAGCTTTCACATCTTCCCAGAAAGCTCTTGTCCGTTCGGCAATCTTCCCCTGTCTCTCTCTCTGTAGAATATTATTTATACGCTCTTTTTCCTGTTCAAAAGGCTTGACCTCTACAGGTTCAATTTCAGCTGCCTGGAGTATATGATAGCCTTTGCTGTTTTCAACAGGCTTTGAGATTTCACCCTTCTTTAAATCCCACAATGCATGGCGCACAGGGTCTCTGTCTGTAGTCCAATTAACATAACCTACAAGAGCATCCTTTGTTTTGGAGTTTTCATGCTGAGAAAATTGACCGGCCAGGAAAGTGAAATCTTCACCTTTTTTAAGACGTTTATAGATTTCCATTGATTCATGCTGAACAGAATCTTTTTGCTCAGTAGTAGGATTAGTCGGAAACTTGATTACAATATCTTTAAATTGAACACGATACTGAGAGTGTGCATAAAAATCGCGTAGGTCTGACGGTGGAATGATTTTATCAAGCACCTGGGTACTGTATAAAGTACGGAGTACTAAATTTTGATATATAGGTATATACCGTGCTTTATATTCATCCCGCTCTTTTACATCTGCTTCCAGAGAACCGATTTTTAATAATTTATTATCTATCATTCTCTGTAGATATGCATTAACTTCAAGATCCGAAAACTTAGCCCACTGCGATTCATCGCGTCCCGCCAGCATGCGTGTTTTTAATTCACTGAGCATTATATTGTCGCTCTTGTCAAAAAACACAACTACAGAATCATTTTTACCACATCCTGCAATCAATGTGATCAACGTAAGAATTACTACAAAAAAACCGGCAAGGTGTCGGTTCCGTATCATAGAGCCCTCCAAAGTTCAATTATCTGAATTAGTTTAACTGTCAAGTTACCAAATCACTGCCATGTATGCAATAATTTTTTAGCAAATGCCAAAACATCTGTTTCCGGACTGACAACGCGAAGTCCAAAAGTTTTTTCCTGTAAAAATTTAACAGCAACAGGAGAAGATTCGATCATGGAACGAAGCCGCTGTGTAAAAAGTTCCGAGGAAGAAAAACTGTCAACCCAGCTCTCATCAAAGAACAAGCGGATTATATTCTCTCTCAATAGAATACGCTTTAATCCCGCATCCTGGCCCATACGTCGTAGTTCTGCAAGTTGAATCAATGATTCCGCATCATCCGGAACCGGACCGAATCTATCCACCAGCTCCTCCCGGAAGAGTTTAAATTCTTCAACAGCAGACAATCCATTTAGTCGATGATACAGACCAATACGTATATTTTCATCCTCAATATAGCTTTGTGGAATCAATGCGGGCCTGTCAACATCAACCCTGCAATCTACAACCAAAGGTATAGCCGACTCATTGAGTCCGGCCTCGGTTTTTATTTCATTTACCGCCTCATCAACCAACTTGGTATAGAGATCAAAACCCACGGCATCTATAGTGCCGGATTGCTGCATACCCAATAAATTACCAGCTCCCCTGATCTCCAGATCTCTTAAAGCTACTTGAAATCCTGAACCCAATTCCGTAAATTCCTCAATAGTTCTTAGCCGCTTGACCGACTCAGGCGTCAAAGATGAAAATGGGGGAGTGAGAAGATAGGCATAGGCTCTTCTATTGGAACGGCCTACACGCCCTCGCAATTGGTAGAGCTGTGACAAACCCAGGCGATCCGCACGATGAACAATAAGTGTGTTTACCCGTGGCATATCTACACCCGAGCCAATGATCATAGTGGAGACCAGGCATTGATACTCTCCATTGGTAAAATCCATCATCACTTTTTCCAACTCTCTGGTCTCCATCTGGCCATGGGCCACGGCCAATTTAAGTCCCGGCACAATACGCTCAATCATTTTTGCTACAGCATATATTGATTTAACACGATTATGAACAAAAAAGATCTGGCCCTTGCGCAATAATTCACGTTCAATTGCATCTTTAATAACGGCTTCATCAAATGGCATTACTTCTGTTATAATCGGAAGCCTGTTCTTTGGCGGAGTATTAATAATTGATAAATCTCTAACCCCCAACAAAGAAAACTGTAGTGTCCGTGGTATTGGAGTAGCTGACAGAGCCAATGCATCAACATTTTCACGCCTGGACTTTAGTTTTTCCTTATGTTTAACTCCAAATCTCTGTTCCTCATCAATTATCATGAGGCCAAGATCTTTAAAAATTATATCATTGGAAAGCAATCTATGTGTTCCGATTAATATATCCACTTCACCACGAGCTGTGCGATATATAATATCTTTCTGCACTGCACGCTGACGAAATCGGGATAATACCTCTACCACCACAGGAAACTGACCAAGCCGTTCTTTAAAAGATGCTCCATGTTGCTCTGCCAGGATTGTAGTAGGTACCAATACCGCAACCTGCTTTCCTCCCATCACCGCCTTAAATGCAGCACGCATGGCAACTTCTGTTTTTCCAAAACCAACATCACCACAGACCAGGCGATCCATCGGCCTGGCCTTCTCCATATCTGACTTGACATTTTGTATGGCCTTATCCTGATCGGGAGTCTCTTCATACTGAAACATAGCTTCAAGCTCAATCTGCCAATTAGAATCAGGTGCAAATGCATGACCGGGCTTGGCTTGCCTGGCAGAGTATAAGGCAATTAATTCTTTGGCAATAAGCTGTATCGCCTTCTTTGTCCTGGCCTTAAGTTTATCCCAGCGTCCGGAGCCCAACTTGGTAATTGAAGGCTCAGCACCTTCCTTACTGCTATATTTCTGTACTCTCTCCATTTTCTCTACAGGAACATATAGCTTATCGCCATCTCTGTATATCAATGTGAGGCATTCGCGCTCATGTCCGTCCACAGTAATCCGCTCCAACCTGCTGAAGCGGCCTATTCCATGATCAATATGAACAACAAAATCGCCGGCCTTAAGATTGGTCAGCTCCCTGATGGGAACACCTTCCTTGAAGCGGCGACGACGGTGCTGCACTGAAGAACGCCCGAAAAGATCTGATTCGGTATAAACAGCCGGTCCGTTTTCACCTATAAAAAACCCTCTTGAAACCGGGGCGATTATTACATCTACTCTTTCCGGTTGATCACCTTCATCATCCTGTAGAAACCTTGAGAGCCTGTGCATCTGTTCTTGATTTTGACAGGTAATGATTACAGATTCACGAGTAGCAGTTAAGGCCTCAAGCCCATTTCGTATATCAGCCGCACGTTTACCAAGTTGATGTGGCGATTTAAAATTAACATCTACAACATTATTGGGCGCAGCCAGTGTATGACAGGACAAGATCTGTCTGCCGTTTAACCGAGAATGAATAACATCAACAGCAAAAAGGAACGGCTCAGCAGCAGCCAATTTTGCCGCTTCGCCCAGTACCAGGTCAGGATCCTGCCAGAAAAAAAGCATGTCAGATGGGAAATACTCCAATATTGAAGAGGAGCGTTCCTCCCATGTCAGAGAGGAAGATATTATTTGTAAAGGAGGTGCTTGTCCGGTAGAGCGCTGTGTAGCAGGATTGAATGTACGCAGAGAATCAATTTCATCACCAAAAAACTCAATACGGTAAGGCTCTTCTCCGGTAAAGGGGAAGATATCCAGAATGCCTCCGCGTAAAGATATTTCCCCGGCTCGTTCAACAAGGCTCTCCCGCGTATAACCAAATTTAATCAATCTCTCAACCAGATCGTAAAGGTCATGCTCGTCACCCCGGGCAAGCACAAGCTCTTCATGCCCCAGAGCACCGGGTGCCGGCAAAGGAAGTACCAGCCCATCCGGCCCAACAACCACCCACTGCAGATTTTGATGAATAAGATCACGCAATACCTGCATCTGCAAACCCGCCCGCCGGGGATTAATTACAACGGGTGAGTTTTTATCTTCATGCCCACCTGGGAAAAAAGCGGCCTTCTCACCACAGATATTGGCCAGCTCATCGGCCAGAGTCTCCGCCTCCTCCCGGGATGGCATCACCATACACAAGGGTCGCACTAATTGCCGGCCTATTTCATGGAGCAGCAGAGGCAGTGCAGATCCGGCTACATTACGCAGAGACACAGACTCGCCACCTGCCAGCCTCACATCCAGCGACTCTTCCTGAATAAGTTCGGATATTTTATTTTGAATTGTCTGAAAAGACTGCAATTTATACCAACTAACTGTTTATATTGTACTTAAATTACGAACAATGCCTTATCAACCACCAATGCGATGGACGATCCGCTTTTTGACATATGCCCTACCACGAAACGACAACAAGCCTGCTCTCTTTATCACGAATACCATCAAAGGGATGATAGTCATGAATATCCCAGCCCTGAACACCCCAGGCACCGGCACGACGGGCCAGACGTTTGATCTCCTCATCCAGATCCGGGCCCTTTAGCACTGCCATGCGCCCCCCTGGTTGCCGGATAAGATGATGGCACCACTTGGCTAGTTGATCCAGATCTGCCACAGCTCTGGACACTATCCAGTCAAAAGGGCCGACTTCAGGAGCCAGGGCCTCAGCCCGTTCCGCCATTGTAACAACATTCCCAAGCTTAAGCGCATCGATAACAGCCTGATGAAAACGTGTCTTTCCCGTGCGAGACTCCACCAGCGTGAAACTTACATCCGGCCTGAGAATTGCCATTGGCAGCCCAGGGAATCCCGCACCTGAACCGAGATCCATCACACTACATCCGGGCTCAATATCCAGCGCTGTAACCAAGCCGGCAGAATCAAGAAAATGCCGCCGGATCATACCGTAAGGATCTTTGCGCGATATCAGGTTGATCTCCTGATTCCATTCATTCAGGAGCTCTGCAAACCTGGCAAAACGATCCAGCATCTCCGGTGATAAATCCAACCCCGCTGCTTGTAATGAAGTCTCCAGCAAGGCCAAATCATTCATTGCCACTTCGCTTTCTTCCTCGCTCTAACAGCACAGTTAGTACAGATATATCAGCAGGAGAAACACCGGAAATACGAGCAGCCTGCCCCAAAGACACAGGGCGTATCTTGCTTAGCTTATCTTTTGCTTCATTCGAAAGCGTTGTCATGGATTCATAATTGAACTGATCAGGGATTCGTTTTTCCTCCATCCGCTGAAAACGAGCCACCTGTTCCCGCTGGCGTTCAAAGTAACCTTCATATTTAATTTCAATTTCCACCTGTTCGATGACAGCCGGCCCAAGGCCACCCAGAGCTGCAAGAGGTGCCTGCAAGCCATCAAGATGAGCAAGACCTGACATGTTGACTTGTGGACGTTTGAGCAGGCGATATATAGACTGCCGCTCCGTCAACGGTGTTGTGTCCATGCTGACAAGAACAGGATTCACAACATCCACATCGGGCTTAAACTGTCTACACAATTCCGTCACCCGATCGATGGCATCACGCTTTTGCTCAAGATGATTATGTTGCTCATCCGAAACAAGACCAAGCCTGTAACCATAATCCATGAGACGAAGATCGGCATTATCCTGGCGAAGCAACAGCCTATACTCAGCACGGGAAGTAAAGAGCCGGTAAGGTTCATTCGTACCCTTGGTGACAAGATCATCTATAAGCACACCAACATAGGCTTCAGAACGATTCAAGACAAATGCATCATCTCCACGCAAAGACAGAACTGCGTTGACGCCGGCCATAAAACCCTGTGCCGCCGCCTCCTCATAACCCGAGGTGCCGTTAATTTGTCCAGCAAAATAAAGACCCTCTACCAACTTGGTCTCCAGGGTATTACGCAGCTGGACAGGCGGGAAATAGTCGTACTCAATAGCATAACCCAGGCGCGTTACAACCACGTTTTCCAAACCTGGTATTGTTTTTAAAGCCGCCTCCTGCACCTCTTCCGGCAGACTGGTTGCAAAACCATTTACATAGTACTCATGTGTCTGCCTTCCCTCCGGCTCCAAAAAAATCTGATGCCGGGTCTTATCAGCAAAGCGGACAATCTTATCTTCAATAGACGGACAGTAACGCGGCCCAACACCCTTTATCCTCCCCGAAAAAAGCGGAGACCTATCCATGCCCGACGCAAGAACACGATGAGTCTCTTCATTAGTCCAGGTAAGCCACACAGGAAGCTGTTCCTGAGAGATCGAAGCAGTCTGAAAAGAGAATGGCCGTGGAGGAACATCACCTGGCTGCATTTCAAGATTTGTAAAATCAATGCTCCTACCATCAATCCTGGGAGGTGTCCCGGTCTTCATGCGCCCGGACTCAAAACCCAAAGCCACGAGAGACTCTGTGAGCCCCAACGCCGGAAACTCTCCCGCCCTGCCAGCAGAAAAGCTCTTCATACCGATATGCGTCAAACCATTTAAAAAGGTACCACAAGCCAGAACAACACGAGGCGCAGAGAGCGTCCGCCCAATAGATGTCTCCACCCCCTTCACCACACCACTCTCCACAACAAGCCCAACAGCCATCTCCTGGAACATTGTCAAGTTGGGCTGAGACTCAACAGCATAACGAACCCAGGCAGCATAGGCCTGACGATCAGACTGGGCCCTCGGCGCCCACACAGCCGGCCCCTTTGAACAATTCAACAGGCGAAACTGGATTCCCGTGGCATCTGTAGCCCGCCCCATCAAACCACCCATAGCATCAACCTCACGCACAAGATTACCCTTGGCCGGACCACCGACAGCGGGATTACAAGACATCTGCCCTATCACGGAAATATTCATCGTTACAAGAACCGTGCGCTGCCCCATACCAGCGGCGGCCATTGCAGCCTCTACACCCGCATGCCCGGCACCAACTACTATCACATCAAAGGGCGACATCCTACCCTCTCCTCTCTATTCCAAATACCATGTTCCACGTGGAACATATCCAACAAGTCAAATTACCATTTTACACACGCGACTGTTCCACGTGGAACATTCGGATACACGTCTACTTCCCTATACAGAATGAATCAAAAATGTGGTGTAAAATGTCATCCGTTGTAGTCTCTCCCGTAATCTCACCCAGCGCATCCAGAGCCACCCTTAAATCCAGGGCAATAAATTCTTGTGACATTGTTTGGGAGATAGACGCAAGGGCCTGTTCAATAGCCCCCTTTGTTCTTTTCAAAGACTGGAGATGTTGCAGATGCGCAACCACAACGTCATCAACACCGGGGAGGCCGTCACCCAGGGCGTGGTCTTTTATCGATTGAGCCAATGCTTCAATACCGGTTCCTTCCAGCGCCGAGACCAGAAGTGTCATTTCTGCATCGGCAACATTATCCGGAAGACGATGTTGCGGTAGATCGGATTTATTTAGCACCATCAACATTGGCACTGCCAGGGAACGTGCAAGCTCGATAACATCTCTGTCTTCCGAAGATATCTCCCTGCTGCCATCTACAACAACTACTACAATTCCGGCTTGCCTTGCAGCGGCCTCTGAACGCCGCACACCCTCTTGCTCTATGGGGTCCGGGGATTTTCTAATTCCTGCTGTATCGGTAATGGTCACAAGCAGGCCCTCCAGATCCACGTGCCCTTCAATAGTATCGCGGGTTGTTCCGGGAGTATCTGTTACAATTGCTCTTTCACTGGCAAGCAGTGCATTCAACAAACTGGATTTACCAACATTGGGCTTACCAAGAATAACCAGCTTTACACCTTCCCTACAGACTCGGCCTCTTTCATATGTATCCATAAGTTTGTCAATTTGATCAACCACATTAACAAGCTCATCTTTCAAATCGTTCTTATCTATAACCTCTATATCTTCTTCTATAAAATCCAGCTCTATCTCAAGTCGACCGCAAACGTCTATAAGCGATTGTCTAAATCCATTGATAACATCACTCAGACGACCACCCAGCTGCCCCATTGCAACACGCCGGGCAGATTCGGATCGGGCGTGAATCAGATCTGCAACGGCCTGGGCCCTGGTAAGATCCATGCGGCCATTGAGAAATGCACGCTGTGTAAATTCACCGGGACATGCCAGTCGTGCTCCCGCAGAAAGAACAGATTCAAGAACCCTCCGACTGACATAGACACCGCCATGCCCTGAAAGTTCAACCACATCTTCACCGGTATAAGAACGCGGTGCAATAAAGATTGTAGCAAACACCTCATCGATAACGATTTCAACTTTCCGTGTTTTTGCATTAGCAGAGGCAGTTTCACAATTTTCAACGACATGGCCAAGGCACATCTTACCGGGAATAGCC
>JAGLOF010000082.1 GCA_023139105.1 bacterium | reverse complement strand
CCTGTTAATCCTGTCAAAAAAAGAACAGGACAGAATCACAGAATAACAATATAAAATAAAAAGGTGTCTATGGCAGTACTGCATTTTGATTTATGCCCTGTTTGTGGAAATGATTTTCTGAAACACCATCTCACTGTAAAAGACCACGCTCATTCATCTGAAGTATTTGATTTAATTCAATGCCGGAATTGTGAATTAGTACTAACACAGGATATGCCTGACCGAAAATCTATCGGGCCGTATTATAAAGTCGAGTCCTATATACCACATAGTGACACTCAAAAAGGTGTTGTTAATAGTTGCTACCATTTGGCAAGACATTGGACACTCAGGAAAAAGAGAATATTGATTAATGGCTTTTTTAACAGTTCCGCCCAGGGTAATTTACTTGATATTGGTGCAGGAACCGGTTATTTTCTAAATCATATGCAATTAAATGGTTGGAAAGTTAATGGTATTGAACAGGATATAGAGGCAGTAAAGTTTTGCAAGGATGCATTTGAACTTGATGTGGATTCACCGGATGAACTTCTTAAGTATTCAGATGATTTCTATGATGTAATAACTATGTGGCATGTACTGGAACATGTGCATGATCTTGATAAATATCTGCAAAATATTTATAGAATATTAAAACCCGGTGGTAGGTTGTTTGTGGCACTTCCCAATTATGATTCAATAGATGCGAATATCTATAAGGATTTTTGGGCTGCATATGATGTTCCCCGGCATATCTGGCATTTTAATCCGACTGCAATTAAATATTTACTTGATAAATGTAGATTTAAATTAATAGAGTCACACGCCATGCCTTTGGACGCATTCTATATTTCAATGTTAAGTGAGAAGTATAAACACAGCAGTCTGACATTTATAAGAGGGATACTTGTGGGCTTAATGAGCGTGGTTAAATCACTACGAAATAACGTCACTGCCAGTTCATTAACATATATTTTTGAAAAGTCAATTGGAACTTGATATTTATTTTAATAGTATAATAGCTCAACGCCAGATAATCCGATATTTTAAATATACTAATCTACAAGGAGGTTCTCATGAATTTGTGGGACAAAGTTAAGACAGGTCTTGAGGAAGGGCTTCAAACATTATCTGATAAGACAACAGAGATGTCAAAACTTGGCAAGATGAAGTGGGAACGCCGGAATATTCAGAAAGAGATTCATCGGGAATTTATATCCATTGGCAAGGTTGTTCATGAATTATCCACGTCAAATAATGAAGAGCAGCTTGTACCTGGCATCAGTGATGAAATTGAGAAACTTGATGAACTTGAATCCAGATTAAAGAATAAAGAACAGGAAATTGAAGATTTTACTGCAAAAATTGACAATACGCAGGTCAAAGGACTTAAAAAAGATCTTGAACTTGGTGATGGCACAATTGAACAGATTGTTGTAACGGAAAATTCTCCTATGGTTGGAAAAAAACTTATGGAGATTAAATTACCTAAAGCTGTGTTGGTCGGTACTATTGTAAGAGATGGACATGTGATTATTCCTGATGGTAAGACAATATTAAAAGCTGATGATAAAGTGACACTGCTTGGTGAGAAAGAGAATGTTGATATCACTATTAAAAAACTATGCAGGGAATAATTTAAATACAGATAATGTATACTGTTTAAGGAGGCAATCATGGCAAAATTCTGGAATAAATTGAAAAAAAATACAGAACCGGCAGTTGCAGTTCATCATATTGATTCGGAGCCAATGGCAGATAATGGCGTTCCGGCTCAGGAAACTGAACCTGAAAATACAAATACCGGTACATCAAATGTTAAGAAACGTGCAATTAAGGTAGGGGAGAAGGCCGGTGAAAAAGCGGGTGAAGTGAAAGAAGTAGTGGTGGAGCAATCAAAAAAAATAGCTTCTACTGTTGTAGAAAAGACAGGTGAAGCAGTTGTCTACAGTAAATCCAGGATTAAAATATATAATTTGAATCATCAACTGGAAAAGTTATATGCCGAAGTGGGTGGAAATGTTTATGAGCTGTTGAAGAATAAAGAGACCGCTGTATTGAAGAATGCGGCTGTATTGTTAACACTCGATAAAATTGATATGATTAAGGAAGAAATTTCATTAATAAATAGTGACCTTGATCAAAATAGATGATTTGATTTGAAGTGTGTTGTATCAGGATTGGCAATACTTTATTGAATTCAAGGAGACTTAAGTTGATTCAAAAATTGTACCGCATGATATCATTCTTAAAGAACCTCATGCATAATCGCTGGATTATTTCAGCATTATCCAAATCCTGCAATTTAAAGTATATAGAATTTGCCTGGCCCGGGCATTTTTATTCTCCGCTGCCTGATGCAGATGAAATAGAAAAGCGTTCAGAACAGATATTTGATAGATCAATCAAAGAGTTACCGGGAATAGATTCCAGGGATTCTGCGCAGCAGTCTATGTTGAAGAAACTAAGCAGCCATTATGCTGAATGGTCATTTCCGGAAAAGCAGAACGCGGATTCAGTGTATTGGGCAGATAATGAATACTGTAGTTACGGTGATGGAATAATTACTTTTTGTATGTTACGTGAATTCAAACCACGTCAAGTTATTGAAGTAGGTTCGGGGTTTTCTTCAGCATTGATGTTGGAGACCGCTCGTCGATTCATGGATAATGACGTTAAGTTAACATTTATAGAACCCTATCCGGAACGCCTCTTCAATCTGTTAAACGAAGCTGAACGTATTGAGTGTTCTATACTTGAGAGTGTAGTGCAGGATGTAGACCTCTCTATTTTTAGTTCACTGCAGAAGAATGATATCCTTTTTATAGATTCAACACATGTAGCCAAGATTGGCAGTGATGTTCCCCATCTGTTCAATACGATCCTGCCCGGCTTGAATAAGGGTGTTATTGTGCATATACATGATATTCTGTGGCCTTTTGAATATCCTGAATCCTGGGTCTATCAAGGACGAGCCTGGAATGAAGCCTATTTCCTCAAATCATTTCTTCAGTATAATGATACTTTTAAGATTTTATATTTTAACTCTTATATGGAAATTCACCACAGAGCTTTACTTGAGGAGTATATGCCGTTATCCTTAAAACAGGCCTCTATTCCCGGAACACCGACGAATTCAAGTATCTGGTTACGGAAAATTAAATAGTTTCAAATTTAAATTACAGGAGTAGCATATGTGTGAGCATAATCCGGATAAGTGCATCGATTATATTGAATTCTACGTCGATGATATCTCCAAAGCAAAACAGTTCTACTCCGCTGTATTGGAATGGGAATTCACCGATTATGGGCCCGGGTATAGCAGTTTTACCGATGGACGTATTAATGGTGGATTAGTGGAAGAGGATAAGTCTAAAGGCGGAGCATTAGTTATCATATACGCAAAGGATCTTGAAAGTACAGAGATAGATGTAATTGATGCGGGCGGGACAATTGTCAAACCTGTATTTTCCTTTCCAGGTGGTCGGCGTTTTCACTTTACGGATCCTGCGGGCAATGAACTTGCTGTCTGGTCAGAATAGGTGCCAATAATAAATGCATCTATTGCCAGACCGCCTAAATGGTATATGGCTTTCTCCAAGGATTACTCGGCATATTGTGCTATTGTGCCTCGTTTTAATTTGTTTTCAGGCATAAAAAATAAATTAATATAGAGGTTATATTGATGATCCAATCCAAGCCATACCTTCTCGAAAATAGAATTCAGCATTATGCCTGGGGAGTACAAGGCAATGATGCTTTTATACCAAGGTTACTCGGTATAGAGGCTGCAAATGATACACCCTATGCGGAACTCTGGATCGGTGCACATGCCAACGGGCCATCTGCAATCGAGATAGATGGCCATCAATATTCATTAGATAAATTGATAGAAAAATATCCTGAGGCAATACTTGGCAAGGGTGTTCTGAAACGATTCGGACGTCGTCTGTCATTTTTATTCAAAGTACTATCTGCTGGTGAGGCACTGTCAATACAGGCTCATCCCAATAAAAATCAAGCTGTAAAATTGCATGCACAAGATCCACTCCACTATCCTGATGATAATCATAAGCCTGAAATAGCTATTGCCCTTGATAATTTAACAGCTCTGGCCGGATTAAAGTCTATATCTGTTATAAGAACTATGTTATCTGATTATCCGGAAATAGCTGAATTTATCGGACATGTAAATGATACCGCTGATGTTAAAACTTTATTTTCATCATTGCTGAAACGATCTGAAGCGCAGCCCGATGCTTTAAAAGCGGCTATTGATTTCATGGCTAATCGTTTGAATAAGCCAGAACATATATTGACAGAGCAAGAGTCTCTGTTTATTGAATTGCATGCTCAATATACAAATGGAGATGTTGGACTGTTTGCAATTTTCTTTCTCAATCTCATACATCTGGAAGCGGGAGAGGCAATTTATCTGAAGGCAGGCGTGCCTCATGCATACCTTAAAGGGAATATTGTTGAGTGCATGGCAAATAGTGACAATGTGGTACGTGTCGGCCTTACTCCAAAATACAAAGATTTAACTACTCTGATTGAGATTATGGATTGTACTCCTAATGCAGTGTTGCGGCTTTCGGAGGAAAGCGATATTAAAGTCTATAAAACTCCGGCAGATGAATTTGAGGTTTCTTCCATTGTGCTGCATGCCGGGGAGGTCTGCTCCTGTGATACACATGCTTCTGTTGAAGTGTTGTTTATAATATCCGGTACTTTAGCTATCAGTAATGTCAATAAAGAGGAGGTTCAGGGAGCAGAGGGTGATGCATTTTTAATCCCTGCTATGTGTGAATCATATTCCTTGAAAGCGATTCAAGATGTTAGGGTTTTCAGAGTGGTTGTTCCTTTTTGCCATGGCACTTAAAAAAGGGCCGCCATTTTCAGACAGCCCTTTTTTAAATATCAAATATCAAATAGCAAAAGACAAAAGACAAAATGCAAAGAACAAATTACTAATAGAATTTATTGTTTCAATTGAACTTTCGTTGTAATGACACCGCCCATCTGACTCTGCCAGTAGATAGTCGGTGTGCCTGAACCTTTAACAATCCATTGGATTATCTGCCGGCCATTACCTTTAATCCCCTTATCAAGAACGATTCTCTCAGGACGATGCTCAATTGGTGTGACCTGATTGTTCCACTCATCTTTTACCAATCCTGCAGATATTACTTCAATTCTTCCACCCTTTAATTCAACTATATCCGGTGATATCAGATGATTTTTCCCGGCCAGTTGTCCAATTGTCGGTATGGCCCGTTCATTTATTATGGCAGTCCATATTTTATATAGATCGTGGTCTAATTTTTCAATTTTGATTGTTTCAAGCTTGATCAGCGGCATCTGAGCAGCATGATAAAGTGTAAATACAGCGTTTCTATGACAGAGTTCTTCCAACATGAAGAGTGGTGGTACGCGTCCGGTTTCATGAACCCAGCCACCCAATTCAATCTCACCGTAATCAGGGTGATCAAAAGGTTTCCACTCAACATACTGTGCTCCCATTTCCACATCATCATCAAAACGAAGGCGCTTCTTCTGCTTTATTTGATAGGCATCGCTGCTGCGGTCTCGTCTGCCACCATCTCTTGCTTTGTTGTGATACTGGGAAGTGCTCCATAGTTCATTTGAGAATGAGAATATGCCCAGACCTTCTGCTGTCCAGTCAATAAATCCACCGTGAACAGGGTAGAGGTCTCTCCATAAAATCATATAGCTATAGAATGGCAGCATGGCCTCACCACGTTTGGCAATGTGATCATAAACCATGATATCTTCTCTGGGATAAGCGTCTTGAGAATTGTCACCGGGACCTCTTAGAATCATACCGCCTGCGTTGTGATAGGCCTGTACTCCCGCGATATTCGGATGTGCCAGAATAAATTTGGCAATGGCCCTGGTCTCAGGGTGAGAGAAGGGGTAATTGCCTGCACCTCGTTGAAGATAATTCGGCTGCCAATCTGTTGCCCAGTTACGATTCATGTCATAACCTCCGGGGCCGTCTTCGTTAAGCCGTCCGTCATGATCATTATCTATACCTTCAGACCCTAACATTATATAATTGCCACTTTCACCCGGGGATGTTCGTATCATCAGACGACTGTCATGAGCACTTATTTTATGAGTTCCATAAGTTACTTTTTTCCGCATCTGAAGTATCAATCCATCTCCATCCAGGTCGTCATTTCCGTCCTCATCAGCCAGACCGTCTTTGTCGTTATCCGTTGGCTGCATACCTGATCTGGCATAACCGCACATGCCTGTCTTATCAAAAAAATGTGCGCGTCCGTCAGGATTGGCCATAGGTACAAAATAGAATACACGTTGGTCAACCAGTTCTGTAACAGATGGAATTCGATTGTAGTTAGTCATGAGATAATCAATTGTATAGATGACTGCCTCAGCACCCTGTACTTCATTGCCATGTATATTTGCATCTATATACATGGCGGCTTTGTGCGCTTCCTCGCCTGTTTTGGTATTATTCATGGTCACTACCCACATGTCCCGGCCCTGTGTTGATTTGCCGATAGATTGCAGTGACAGAAAAGCAGGATATTGTTTGATTAGAGATTTTAACAGTCCGGTGACTTCATCGTAATTATAAAACCGATTGTAGGACAGTTTAACAGAAGGTGGTGCCTGTGCCAAAAGGCCTGCTCGAATAGTCAGGACAGCCAAGATAGTTATTAGTAGTTTTTTATTTAACATAATCGCTCCCAGTGCTGCTTAATTCAGGGTCAAGGTTTGTTGGGCGGTACCGGCTTTTTCTGACCATACGGATATTGTAATCTTGTTGGTTTTTTTAGCCTGAATTGTCCAATGCAGGGTCTGTGCTTCGCTATGTTTAAGAGGGTCAATAAATGTAATGACCTTTCCAGCCAATAATGTAAAATTACCCTTTTCGATCTTTGCTCTTGTAGGCATAACTGCATCAGTGTATTGGGCATGCTCTAGTAGAGTTGGCAGGAAGCCTGTGTTTTGAACTGTCAATTCTATGTCATAGATACCATTGGATTTATTTATGGCTTTAGCTCCGCTAATTTTAACATGTGGTAATTTTTTTGCCAATTGCAATGCAAATTCCACATGCGAGTCAATGAGATCAGAACCCAGTGACGGAGGAGTGATCTTTGTAAATGGTACAAAACCACCAATCTCTACATCCCCTAATTGTGGATGTTTAAAAGGAGTCCATTTTATATGGCCGTTGATATCAGAGTGTTTAAACCATTCCAGCCATGTAGATTCATCATCTGCTTTTCTTTTACTGCCTTTAGTATCTGAAGAGTCTACAGGTTGTGGACGTGTCCATGCATTAGTGCTCAGGCCAAGGATACCGTATTGATAGTAGGCCCAGGAATGCAGTGCTCCTTGTGGCTTTACAGCCGGATTGCTACATTTTTTGTATTCGGAAGGTAGTCCTTTCGTAAATAGATCAGCCAATATCTTGTGGTATTCCAGATCATCTTTATCCATCTTCTTAACAAGACTGCGATTATATCCTTTTTTTGGTTTTTTGGAAGCTGGTGTTGGTATGTGACGTAAATTGTCATATTTGGAATATGTCAACATCAGGGTAATGTTCTTATGTGCCATGAAGAAGTCCAGCATAGCCCGGGTTTCCGGTTCACTGGTCATATATACACCGGCATTCTTCTGGTGATATGGATAGGCATGTGGGAAATTATTATTCAGATTTACTCCGCCTTTGCCATCTTCGTTATATAGGCCATCATTGTCGTCATCAATACCTTCAGGATAGAGAGCATATATACCGGTTTCACCCTTTAAAATATCGGCTTTCTTCAGCAATTCAGGATGTTCCGGATCAATCATCCATTCTCCGCCGGCCTCTTTACACCGCATCATTGTTATGAGTTTGTCACTGTTTAAATCGTCAGCACCATCCTCATCAAGCAGGCCGTCATGATCATTATCAATTGCTGTATTGTTTGTTATTTTTTCTTCTTTAATTTTATTGAAATAACTTTCAGCTCCGTCCACATTGAGCCGGGGGATGATATATATGATTTGATCAGTAAATAACTTTTTCATATCATCCTGTGTATTATATTTCTCACATAATCCGGAAATAAGATGTGTGGCCATTACACTGCCTGCAAGACGTGAAGCTTCTATATTGGCAATGATAGCTATGGCAGGTTTATCTTTGTCATTACCCTTTGACAGGGTGACAGCCCAGATTTTACGTCCTTCAGCTGAAAGGCCGATTGAATTTAATGTCATGATGTTGTCATACTTTTTCTGCAATGTTTGCAGTTGCCGGGTGAGCTCGTCATAATTGCGATATGGTGGTTGTGCCGTAAGAGTTGCTGCGGCAAATCCCAGCATTACGGTTAAAAGAAGGGAAATTCGTGTGTGCATTAAGGCTCCTTTGATTTTAATGGGATTAGGGTAAAGTACTGTTGTTTATTGGATCTCATTTTTGGATGACTGTGTATTAGGGCCTGGATTTAGTATCCGGCTGCCTGTCCGTCTTTTCTTGATTCTGATGCGCCAAAATATATACCTGTATCAGGATCTCTGCGAATACCCTGATAACCTCCGAAACTACCGACATTGATCTGTATACGATGACCCATCTTAGTAAGTTCGCGCATTACCTCATAGGGAACACCCTGTTCCAGATATATAGTCCCGCCATTGGTCATGATAGAACCTGTTGGTTGCGATGAGCCTGTATGCAGCATACGTGGTGCATCTCCGGCTTCCTGTACATCCATGTCAAAGTCAATCATGTTTATTACAATCTGGGCATGGCCCTGGGGTTGTGTAGCACCGCCCATTACGCCAAAGCTCATCCAGGGTTGACCGTCTTTTGTAATGAATGCCGGGATTATTGTGTGAAAGGGGCGTTTACCGGGTGCATATGTATTAAATTCACCCTCTTTTAATGTGAAGAGTTCGCCCCGGTCCTGAAGACAGAAACCCAGATTGTCCGGACAACATCCTGAGCCCATACCACGGTAGTTTGATTGAATGAGACTTACCATATTCCCCTGTTTATCGGCAACGGTCAAATAGATAGTGTCACCTTCTTCCAGAGGAGCATGCCCGGCTTTGTACTGCCTGGCGGCTCTGTCGGGATTTATCAATGCACGTCTTTGTGCAGCATATTTTTTTGAGATCAGCCAATTCGTTGGAATATTATTAAAGTCAGGATCTGCATAAAAACGGGCACGGTCTTCAAAAGCAAGTTTTTTAGCTTCAATAAAATGATGGATATACTCTTTTGATCCGTAGCCCCATGTTTTTATGTCAAAGCCCTCGAGTATATTCAGTATTTGAAGTGCGGCAATACCTTGACCGTTTGGTGGTAGCTCCCAGATATCGTAACCACGGTAATTGGTAGAGACAGGATCGATCCACTCTGATTTGTGAGATGCCAGGTCATCATAGTTCAGAAATCCGTCAATTCGTTTCATATATGATGCAATAGTCCTGGCAATATCGCCTTTATAAAAAGCATCTCTCCCGCCATTGGCTATTTTCTCAAGTGTGTTGGCCAGTTTAGGATTCTTCCAGATCTCGCCGGCTTTGGGCGCAGGCATGAAAGTATCTTCAAAGCCGGGATAGCGTTTTAAAAATGTTGAACCCTGCCAATAGTATGAGATTAGATCAGTTACAGGAAATCCCTCACGTGCATATTGAATGGCCGGGGCCAGTACTTTTTTCATCTTCAATTTTCCAAAGCGCTGGTGCAATTCAAACCATCCGTCTACACAACCCGGTACGGAAACAGGCAGAGGACCGTGTGCGGGTATTTTGCTTAGCCCTTTTTGTTTGAAATAATTAAGTGTTAGAGATTTCGGTGAACGTCCGCTGGCATTGAGACCGTAGAGTTTTTTTGTTTTTGCATCCCAGACAATGGCAAAGAGATCACCACCAATGCCGTTGCCTGTTGGTTCTACAAGGCCCAACAGAGCATTGGCTGCAATGGCAGCGTCGATAGCGTTTCCGCCACGTTTAAGAATGTCCAAGGCTACCTGTGTTGCCAATGGTTGGCTGGTAGCGGCCATGCCGTTCGTGCTCATAATTCTTGAACGCGTTGAGAATGTTTTTCCGGTAATACGGTCTGCTGAATTGACCATAAAGGGAATGCAAAAGATGACAGCTGCAATGGATGCTGCATGTTTCATAGAGCCTCCTTTTGAAAGGGAATAGGGATAAATACCAAGCACCAAATAACAAAAGACAAATTACAAGATCCAAAAGACAAATTCCAAGTACCAAATGAAAAAGACCAAGATCCAAATGGCAAGCACCAAAATACAAGCACCAAAATACAAATACCAAAATACCAATGACAAGATCCAAATGAAGAATTTCAAAACAAAGGATTTGTATCGAATATTATCAGTTCTTAAATACTTTTACAGATTTATTCGACTCTGTAAATAATTTTGTGTA
>JAGLOF010000081.1 GCA_023139105.1 bacterium | reverse complement strand
TGGGGTGATTATGACAATGACGGCTATTTGGATATTCTTTTAACCGGATGGAGTGGTTCGACAAGAGTCTCTAAAATTTATAAAAATGATGGTAATGGTGGATTTACAAGTTCCGGCATTTCTTTAACCGGTGTAATGCGCAGTTCGGCAGCCTGGGGTGATTATGATAATGATGGCTATTTGGATATTCTTTTAACCGGTAATAGTAGCAGCGGAAAAGTTTCAAAAGTCTATAAAAATAACGGTAGTGGAAATTTTGTTGAACAAACCGGCATCTCTTTAAATGGTGTGGAATATTGTTCAGTTGGTTGGGGAGACTATGATAATGATGGGTATTTGGATATTCTTTTGACCGGTAGTGGCAGTGTTTCAAAAGTTTATAAAAATGATGGTGCGGGTGGTTTTATAGATACTGATTTTTCTTTAGCCAGTGTGTACAGGTGTGCAACAGCCTGGGGCGATTATGATGATGACGGCGATTTGGATATTCTTTTGTCCGGATATTCGGGATCGACCATAGTTTCAAAAATCTACACCAATGATAATGGAATAAGTAACACGTCACCCAATGCGCCAACCAATCTTTCAAGTTCAGTGAATGGTTTGGATGTAACTCTGAGCTGGGACACTGCAACCGACAATGAAACACGGACTGCCGGCTTGAACTATAATGTCCGTATTGGCAAAACTTCCGGAGAAGGCGACGTGGTTGGACCCATGGCCAATGCAGCCGATGGGTATCGCAGAATACCGGCTCTCGGGAACACGAATCTCAATACGGATTGGATAATAAAAAATTTAAATGGCGGCCTGCACTATTGGAGTGTTCAGACCATCGATAATACTTTTGTCGGTTCCGATTTTGCTTCGGAAGGTTCGTTTTCTGTCACAACAACACCCGATGCAGTTGTCGGAAATGCTCTGGACTTTGATGGCACCGATGATTATGTGGATGTAGCGGATGCTGCCTCCTTCAACAGCCTTTCATTCACCACAGAGTTCTGGCTCAAACCGGATGTCCTTCGAACTCAGGCTTGCGTTTATAAGAAGAGCGGAAGCGGCTTGTACTGGCGGTTTTTTATGAGTGGAACCAGTGGAGCTATTGAGTTTGACGCTTTGCCCGGAGAGATAGCCAATTGCAGAACGGGCAATGTGGCCGAGGCGGGCAAATGGCTGCACATTGCCGCAAGCTATGATCATACGGCTCCTCAAACCGTCAAACTTTATGCCAATGGCGTTTTACAGTCAACGGCCACGAGTATAGCGGACATGGGCGGCGGCTCAAACAAAGGGTTGCTCTTCAGCAACGCATCAAGTCCGTTCGACGGACAGTTTGAAGAAGTACGCTTCTGGAATGTGGTTCGTACTGAGCAGCAGATCCGAGAAAATATGCACAAGACCTTAAGCGGTAATGAACCCGGATTGGTTAGTTACTGGCAGATGAATGCGGGCAGCGGTGCAGTTGCAGAAGATAATTATTTTGGTAACGATGGTACACTTTATAATATGATAGACGACAACTGGGTAGAGTCAACAGTTTCTACAGGTGGAGGTGTTAGCAACACACAAACAGAGACTAGTGGAACAGTGACTTTTACCGATACGGATCTGGAGATGAACTTTGGTTCACACAACAGCGCATCAATTACCGTAACCAAAATAAACAATGGTCCCAACAGCAACCCGCCAAGCACTACCTATGACGAACAATACTGGGTCGTCAACCGGTTTGACAGCGGCAGCTTTGACGCCAATTTGACGTTTACGATCAGCGAAGATCTGACTTCGTCCGATGAAACGACACCGTCACAGATTAAATTATACAGCCGAACCAGCACTTCAGATGCGAGCTGGTCCCTGGTTGCATCCGCATCAAGTGTGAACGCCGCTTCTGAAACAGCTACATTTAACAACATATCTTCTTTCAGCCAATTTATCCTGTGCCGTGCAGTTTCCATTGATGATTTCCCGGGTAGTGCTTTGGAATTTGACGGAGAGAATGATTATGTCAGTATTGCCGACAATGATGCCCTGGATATGACCACTGACTATACACTTGAAGCATGGATTTGTCCACAAGCGTTTGGTTCTTTGAAAGGCATTATTTCCAAATACCAAACAAGCGGCGCTTACGGGTATTATCTTCGTCTGACCAGTGTTGATCCCTATAGAGGACTCACCTTCGACGGGAGGAGCACAGCGGCGGATGTTTTGACTGCCAATAGCTGGTATCATGTTGCGGCGGTAAACGACAATGGAACGCGCAGGCTTTATCTGAATGGCATTGAGCAGGTATTAACCGGAACTGCCAATACGGTTAACTCTAACGACAATCCAATACGTTTGGCCTCCGATTACAGCGGCAGGTATTTTAACGGGATGATCGACAAAGTGGTCATCTGGAATGTGGTACGTACAGAAGAGCAGATTCGGGATAATATGCACAATACCTTAAGCGGCGCTGAAAGTGGATTGCTCAGTTATTACCAATTTAATGAAAGCTCTGGCACTACTTTGTCAGACAAAATATCTATTAATGACGGTACACTTTTTAATATGACAGTCGAAGACTGGGTGACTTCCGCTGCATCTTTTGGCAGCGACGGCGCTTTTGTGAATACCACAGATGCAACCACAGCCGGTCCTTCCGGAGGAACCATCCAGGCAACCATCACTTCTACCCCTGACGACAATAACAACCTGGGTATTTACCAATCAGGCGGCGTTGATGATGAGTGGATCACCAGTGAAACCTTCCCCTCAGGCATCAGCCAGAGGGCAGATATCCTGTGGGGTGTGGTGGAACGGGGAAGTGTGACTTCCATGCTGCAGTTCGACTACAGCAGCGTCAGCGGTGTCAGCGATCCTTCAACCATCCATCTGCTCAAGCGGGACGACGCATTGGGCTCCTGGACCGATGTTACTGCCGGATACACCCACGATACGGGCAACCGAACTTTTACAAAAACCGGTGTTACTGATTACAGTGAATTCTCCATTGGTGAGGGAGATGCAGTCCGTGTTCAGACCAAAATCTTACTCGAAGGCCCATACGATGATGCAAGCCATGAGATGACCACGTCTCTCACCCTACCCACTACCTCACCCTACTCCGAAGATGCCCGCACGGTCAGTTCCATTCCCGCGGACATTACGGACTGGGTGCTGGTCGAACTGCGCAGCACCGCAGACGGCACGGCTGTAGTCTCCGGAAGTGCCCTGCTGCACAAAGACGGCCGTATTGTCGGGGATGACGGCACGACCTCGTATATCGAAATGTCGGCATCGGCAGGCGACTATTTTATTGTAATCAAGCACCGCAACCACCTGGCCGTGGAGAGCGACGAAGTCCATCCTCTCAGTGCGAGTAGTTCAACCCTGTACGATTTCACGGTGGATGCGTCCACAGCGTATGACAAATATTACGGCGGTGACGCGGCGCTTCTGGAAACGGGGATTTACGGTATGTACGCCGGAGACACCAACAATTCCGGTATTGTGACCAACTCAGATAAAGACTCTATTATCAGCAATCTAAATTCGGCTGGCTATTATGATGCGGATAGCAATTGTTCGGGGATTGTGACCAACTCAGATAAAGATGCGATAATAGCCAATTTGAATAAAGCGACCAGTGTGAACTGATTGAATGTAAAATCATATATCACCGGATTAAAAACAGGCGGTTGAATTGTGATTATTGAAAGATATTTGTATATCGGAAGTCATCTTGTTATATGCTTTTGGGGCTTGCCAGTCTAAATGGTACTATCATAACCAGCTGCAAACGAGGGAGCTGATATGTTGAATAAAACATTTTTCCGGGGATTATTGTCAGGGAAGATATTATTTACATTTTTATTGCTCGCTGCTGCTTCTCAAAGTTTTGCCCAGCTTTCCGGCACCTACTCTGTGGGTTCGGGGCAAACTTATGCCACGCTTACAGCAGCGGTTGCAGACTTAAACTCCAACGGTGTATCCGGAGCGGTTGTCTTTGAACTGACCGATGCGAGTTACACCACAAGCGAAACTTTCCCTATAACCATTAACGAGATTACCGGTGCAAGTTCTACAAACACAATTACCATAAAACCGGCAAGCGGAGTAACTACAGAAATAAGCGGTGATAGCGGGGGTGATAATACTAGCATTATTAAACTCTACGGCGCCGATTATATTATTATTGACGGCAGCAACAACGGTACTAGCAGCCGCGACCTGACAATTACAAACACCAAAACCGGTGCGTGGAGCGCAACAATATGGCTGGCAAGTTTGGGAGATGACCAGGGCTGCCAAAATAATGTTATTAAAAATTGCCTGTTAAGTTATGGAATAAAAGGCTATACAGCCGCAGTCATCTCTTTTTCCGCCTCTTCGCATATATTAAATGATGGTGGTTATGACAATAACGATAATACAATTGAAAATAATGAGATTTATAAATGTACTTATGGTATTAAATTAAGAGGGCCTTCTGCTGAAAAAAACAGCGGAAACATTATACGGAATAATCTGATCGGTTCAAATAATTCTTCCGACTATATTGATTCAAGAGGCATTCATTGCATTTACCAAAACAGCATCGAGATAAGCGGTAATGAAATTTTTAATCTGATTTTTCATAATGATATTTATGGACTTAATATTGATAGATGTACAGCGGTTACCATCAGCAAAAACAAAATTCACGATATTATAGATACATCTATAGATCCTATAATGCGAGGAATATATATATATTCAAATGTAAGTGATCCGGATATTACCATCAGTAATAATATGATCTGGCATGTTGCCGGTCAAGGTAGCAGTGGCCCTGATGATTTCCCCACAGGAATTTTTATAGATGGCAGCAGTGTAACTACAGGTATTAGGTTGTATTTTAATTCAATTTATTTAACTGCCGATGCAAATTACGGTTTGGACTATCATAATACTTATTCTGCCTCATTATTAATAGATGGTAACACCACCGGAATAGATTGCCGGAATAATATTTTCCGCAATAGTCTGGGTGAAAAAACCGGAAGCAGCTATCCAACTTCTTGCTATGCGGTTTATGTTAAGACAAGTTCTAATCCATTTGCCGTATGCGACAACAATATATATTACGTAAACAGCACATCCGATAATGATTATATCGGTGGAAAATTCGAAACAAATTATTCCACCCTTTCTGCCTGGCAGGGTTTTACCGGTGATGATGACAATTCATTTAATGAAGACCCAAATTTTATTTCAGAGAGTAAACTGAGTTTAAGCGATCAAAACAGTGATGCTATAACGATAAGTGGATATCCAATGGATATTTATGGAAATACGCGTCATACAACCCCCGATGTAGGTGCTTTTGAGTATTATGGAACAGAGATTACAACCTCCGATATTAGTAATATTGCTCATGAAGGTGCAAGTAGTGGAGGAAATATAACTAATAATGATGGTGCAGCCATTACTGCTCGTGGCGTATGTTGGAGTACATCTATATACCCTACAACTGCTGACAGTAAAACAACTGATGGCTCCGGAGATGGTACATTCACAAGCAGCATTACCGGACTAGCTTCATCAACAACCTATTATGTCCGTGCTTATGCTACAAACGCCTATGGAACTTCTTACGGTGATAATAAACAGTTTACAACAACAGACGGCTTACCGGAAGTTACTACATCATCCATTACTCAAATTAGCTATAACTCAGCAACAGGAGGAGGTGAAAACCTAAGTGATGGTGGACCCACAATAACAGCCAAAGGTGTCTGCTGGAGCACAAGTCAAAATCCGACTACATCCGATTCGTTTACTAATGATGGGACGGGTACCGATAATTTCACTTCTTCAATTACCGGATTGAACGCTTCTACAACCTATTATGTGCGCACTTATGCAACAAATAGCACCGGGACTTCTTATGGCGCTAATGTAGAATTTACAACAACAGACGGCTTACCGGAGGTTACTACATCATCCATTACACAAATCACCCATAATTCAGCATCTGGAGGAGGAACAGTAACAAATGATGAAACATTAAACGTTACAGCTCGCGGTGTTTGCTGGAGCACAAGTACTGATCCGACAACCTCAAATTCTCATACAACCGATGGCGCCGGTGAAGGGAGTTTTACCAGTAGTCTTAGCGGTCTGCAATCTTCAACAACATATTATGTACGTGCTTATGCAACAAATGCAAACGGTACAAAATATGGTGATAATAAACAGTTTACAACAACTGACGGTTTACCGGATATTACGACATCATCTATTACCCAAATTACCGATAGCACGGCAACAGGAGGTGGTGAGAATCTAAATGACGATGGGCATGCAATCACAGCCAAAGGCGTGTGCTGGAGTACAAGTCAAAATCCTACTACCTCAGATTTACATACAAATGATGGGACAGGAACCGATAATTACACTTCATCAATTACAGGGCTGAATTCTTCTACTACTTATTATGTACGTGCTTATGCTACAAATTCACAAGGAACCTCTTATGGCGATAATGTGGAATTTATAACTATCGAGTATGTTACTACATCAAGCATTACCCAAATTAGTGATAGTTCAGCAACAGGAGGTGGAGAAAATCTAAATGATAATGGAAATTCAATCACAGCCAAAGGAGTCTGCTGGAGTACAAGTCAAAATCCTACTACCTCCGATTCACATACAAATGATGGTACTGGAACTGATGATTACGCTTCATCAATTACCGGGTTGAATCCTTCTACAACCTATTATGTGCGTGCTTATATTACAAATAGTGTTAAAACAAACTATGGTGCAAACGTAGAGTTTACTACTGCAAAAAATCCACCAGGTAATGTGTTGGAATTTGATGGTAATGATTACATAGAAACAACATTAAATGACTTAAGCGGTTCGGAAATTACAATTGAATACTGGTTTAAAGGAAGTAGCACTCAATCGGCGGTCAGGCAGCAGAATGGACCTTATGTTGTAGCAGGTTGGAATGATAAACATATCCTTTCCAATGATGGTGGCACAGCGGGTATTGCAGTAGGAAGTGGAGCAGAAGATGGTAGCTGGCACCATATCGTTATGTGCTGGAAGCAGAATACTGTCAATGGGTTTAAAAGTTATCTCGATGGAAATCTGATAGAAGAAAGAACCAGCAGTAATACCCCGTTGCCCAACATAGATGCTAATGTGTTTTTGGCGAGCCAAAACGGTAGTAGTGAATATATGACCGGCTCACTGGAAGAAGTCCGTATCTGGAATGATGTTCGCACTGAAAGTGAACTACGCGAAAATATGCACCTTCCACTCAATGGTGATGAACAAGGATTGGTTGCCTATTATCGTTTCGATCATATCTCGGGAGCTCTGCTTTCTGATCTTTCATCCAATGGGAATGACGGAACTCTTCACGATATGACAAATGAAGATTGGGTAGCTTCAACAGTTTCTCTTGGAGAAGGGACAAGTACTACACAAACGGTTAGTTCAACGGGGAGTGTTGCTTTTACTGATACAGATATTGAAATGGATTTCACAGCAAAAAGCGGCTCAGATGATTTTGTTATAACAAAAATAAACAATGTGCCTAATACAAATCCCATCGGTGAGGATGATGTGATGGATGGTCAATATTGGGTGATCGATCAATTTGGCAGCAGCACTTTTACTGCTGATCTGCATATTACAACAAGCGAAGACCTCACCTCAGACGATAGAGATAATCCCAATAGAATAAGATGTTTTACCAGGAGCAGTAACAGTGATGGAGCATGGAGTCTGCTAAAAGGTGCCTATACTGTGAGTGCATCGAGTAACACTGCAGTATTCAAAGATATAAGTACACTAAGTCAATACATTATTACCCGCAATCTGGATGTTGACAATAGTAATGGCCCCGGAAATGCATTGGAATTTGACGGTACGGATCAATATGCAAACTTGGGAAACTCCGAAACATTAAAACCAACCACAGAATTAACAGTTGAGTTATGGGCTTATTGTGCTGATTGGTCTAATTTTCAAAACGCACGCTTTATAAGTAATTTAGAATCAAACGGTTATGGCATTGGTGCTGATAGCGGTGATTTGTTCGGTGTAGTGCGTTTAAATGGGAATTATGTATCTGCAGCAGTCGATCATACTGGATTTAGCAGTGGCTGGCACCATTTTGTCCTTACTTGTGACGGGCAGTATGTAAAACTATTCGTAGATGGTGTTTTGGAAGATACCGGTAATGCAGGTACAGAATATTCTATTCAATACGACAGTGATAATAGTACGTTATTAGGTGCAGATGTAGATGGTAGCAGTAATCCGACTAGCCATTATTTTAACGGAAAGCTGGATGAAGTTTCTATCTGGAGTATTGCACGCACAGAACAGCAAATACGTGAAAATATTAACAGAACCTTAAACGGCGATGAAAGCGGTTTGGCTGCCTACTACAAGCTTAATGAAACTACAGGGTATTTTATTTCAAACCAAAGTTCAGGTAATAATGGTACAACCGTAAACATGGGAAACGATGCCTGGGTTGAGTCAACTACCCCGATAGGTGCAGGTTCAAGTAGTACACAAACAGCTTTTACTACAGGAACAGCAACGCTTGGAAATTTATCGGTAGCAACAACTGATGCTTTTGATAATGCAGTTGATTTGTTTTGTGCGGAAATAGAAAATTCACCAAATACAACTTCCGGTACTACCGATAATGTATTGGATAAATATTTTGTACTTTATGCTTTCGGAACACCCGGTACATTTTCAACTGATTTGACATTCACTCTGGAAGAAGGCTTCATAAGTGCTGCGGATCAGGCTGCTCCCTCGAACTTGAAACTGTACAAACGTACAAGCACGGCAGATGGCGATTGGGCCCTTGAAACCTCCGGCACAGAAGCAACATCAACCACGGTAAAATTTGAGGGCATAACCTCCTACAGTCAATTTATAATCGGCAAGGAAGAGGGTGTGCGAATTCAAACCAAAATCTTCCTTGAAGGCCCCTACGACAGTGAGACCAATGAGATGTACACGTCTCTCACTGTTCCTACCACCTCCCCCTATTCCGAAGATGCCCGTACGGTCTCTTCCATCCCGGCAGACATTGTGGACTGGGTACTTGTGGAACTGCGCAGCACGGTGGATGGTTCGGCCGTGGTGTCCAAAAGCGCCTTCCTCCACAAAGACGGCCGGATTGTTGCAGATGACGGGACGACTTCCTATATTGAAATGGAAGCATCAGCCGACGACTATTTTATCGTCATCAAACACCGCAACCATCTGGCCGTGGAGAGTGATGAAGTCCATACTTTAAGTACCGGCAGTTCAACCCCGTACGATTTCACGGTGGATGCGTCTACGGCCTATGACAAGTACTACGGCGGTGATGCGGCAATATTGGAAACGGGGATTTACGGCATGTACGGGGGGGATTCCAACCAATCCGGCATTGTGACCAACTCGGACAAGGACGGCATTATTGCCAATCTGAATGAAGCGGGGTATTATGATGCAGACACAAACTGTTCAGGCATTGTGACCAATTCGGACAAGGACGCGATCATCGCCAATTTGAATAAAGCAACCAGTGTAAACTGATTGAATATCAAATCTTATATCACCGGATTAAAAACAGGCGGTTGAATTGTGATTATTGAAAGATATTTGTATATTTTATAAACAGAAGTCATTTTTCCACATACTTTTGGGGCTTGCCAGTCTAAATGGTACTATCATAACCAATGGCAAACGAGGAGACTGATATGTTGAATAAAACATCTTTCAGAGGATTATTGTCAGGGAAGAAAAAATTTACATTGTTATTGATCTTTGCTTCTTCTCAACTCTTTGCCCAGCTTTCCGGCACTTACCCTGTGGGTTCGGGGCAAACTTATGCCACGCTTACAGCTGCGGTTGCGGACATAAACTCCAACGGTGTTTCCGGTGCAGTGGTATTTGAGCTAACCGATGCAAGTTACACTACAAGCGAAACTTTCCCGATAACCATTAACGAAATTAGTGGTGCAAGTTCCACAAACACAATTACCATAAAACCGGCAAGTGGTGTAACTGCTGAGATTAGTGGTAACAGCGGTGGTGACAATACAAGTATAATAAAACTTTACGGTGCCGATTATGTAATTATTGACGGCTCCAACAACGGCACAACCAGCAGAGATTTAATAATTATAAATACTAAAACCAGTGAATATGGCGCAACAGTATGGCTGGCAAGTTTGGGTAATGACCAAGGCTGCCAAAATAATGTAATTAAAAATTGTAAACTGAGTTATGGAGCAAAATCTGGTGTTGGGGTTATAAGTTTTTCTGCCTCTTCGAATGTTTATACCGATGGTGGTTATGACAACAATGATAACACCATTGAGAATAATGAGATTTATAAATGTAATAGGGGTATTTATTTAATAGCACCCTCTGCTGAAAAAAACAGCAACAATATTATACGAAATAATCTTATCGGCTCAAATAATTCTTCCGACTCTTTTTATGAAGCAGGTATTTATTGTTTATACCAAAACAGCATAGAGATAAGTGGAAATGAAGTTTTTAATTCGATAAATGATTACGATGTTTATGGACTTTTCATTAATAATTGTACAGCGGTTATAATCAATAAAAATAAAATTCATCGTATTTTAAGCAGGTGGAAAAATAAAACACGGGGAATATCCATATTTACAGATGTAAGTAACCCGGACATTACAATTAGTAATAATATGATTTGGCATGTGGCTAGTAAAGGAACGGACGATTCGCGTTATTTTCCAACGGGAATTTACATAGATGGTAATTCTGTAACTACCGGTATTAGGTTGTATTTTAATTCAATCTATTTAATTGCTGATGGTTATTACGGCTTGGATAATTTTTCTGCTAATTCTGCCTCGTTATTGATAAGTGGTTCAACGGGAATTGATTGTAGGAATAATATCTTCCGTAATAGTTTGGGTGAGAAGAGTGGTAGTTCTAGAAATACTTCTTGCTATGCGGTTTATGTGAATGATAGTTCAAATCCTTTTTCAATCAGTGATAATAATATTTATTACTCAAGCAGCACTTCAGATAATAATTATATTGGTGGAAATTCCAGCACAGATTATTCCACTCTTTCTGGGTGGCAAGGTTTTACCGGGGATGATGATCTATCATATAATCTTATACCCGATTTTGTGTCTGAAACCGATTTGGACCTTTCTGCCAGTAATAATGGAGCTGTTGGTATAACGGGATACTCTACAGATCATCATGATGAGACAAGGTCTTCACCACCGGATATTGGAGCTGATGAATCATCAGTAATCAATGTGCCATACGTGGCAACAGGTACTGTTGTTGATAACGATTTGTATAGCCGTGAATATAACGGAAATATTGTTAATGATAATTATCAGGCAAACACAGCACGAGGCGCTTGCTGGAGCACAAGTTCAAATCCCACAACATCAGATTCTCATACAACAGATGGATCTGGAGAAGGAACATTTACAAGTAGCATAACCGGATTGTCTCTATCAACCACTTATTATGTGCGGGGATATGCAACAAATAGCATCGGGACAAATTATGGTGATAATATAGAGTTTACAACAACCGACGGTTTGCCGGATGTTACAACATCAAGCATTACTCAAATTATTGATAACTCAGCATCGGGAGGTGGTGAAAATCTAAATGACGATGGGCAAGCAATCACAGCCAAAGGTGTTTGCTGGAGTACAAGTAGTGATCCAACAACCTCAAGTTCTCATACAAATGATGGAACTGGTACCGATAATTTCACTTCATCAATTACCGGATTGAATTCTACTACCACCTATTATGTGCGTGCTTATGTAACAAATAGCATCGGGACAAATTATGGTGGTAATGTAGAGTTTACAACAACCGACGGTTTGCCAGATGTTACAACATCAAGCATTACTCAAATTACTGAGAACACAGCATCGGGAGGTGGTGAGAATCTAAATGACGATGGGCATGCAATCACAGCCAAAGGTGTTTGTTGGAGTACAAGTAGTAATCCTACTACGGCCGATTCGTTTACAGATGATGGAACCGGTACCGATAATTTCAGTTCTTCAATTACCGGATTGAATTCTTCGACTACTTATTATGTACGTGCTTATGTAACAAATAGCATCGGGACAAATTATGGTGATAATGTAGAGTTTACAACAACCGACGGTTTGCCGGATGTTACTACATCAAGCATTACTCAAATTACTGGTAACTCAGCAACAGGAGGTGGTGAAAATCTAAATGACGATGGGCATGCAATCACAGTCAAGGGTGTTTGCTGGAGTATAAGTAGTAATCCTACTACGGCCGATTCGTTTACCGATGATGGAACCGGTACAGATGATTATACATCCTTAATTACCGGATTGAATGCTACTACCACCTATTATGTGCGTGCTTATGTAACAAATTCAGAAGGAATATCTTACGGTTCTAATGCAGAATTCACAACTACAACATACCCACCAGGTAATGCATTGGAATTTGACGGTGTGGAAGAATATGCAAACTTGGGAGATTCTCAAACATTAAAACCAACTTCTGCATTAACGGTCCAGTTATGGGCATATAGCGCTAATTGGCCAAATTTTCAATACGAACGATTGATAAGTAATACTCAATTGGGCGGCTATAACATTGGAGCTGGAACAACCGGCAATTTAGCATGTTCAGTCTATTTAAATGGAAATTATGTAACTGCGACAGTCGATCAAAGCGGTCTTGTCACAGGCTGGCATCATTTTGCCCTAACTTGTGATGGCAGATTCGTAAAATTATATGTTGATGGTGTATTGGAAAATACGGGAGATGCCGGTGCAACTTATAGCATCACTTACGATAGTGATAACTGTACTTTTTTAGGTGCCGAAGTAAACGGCGGATGGAGTCCGGATGGTCATTATTTTAGCGGAAAGCTGGATGAAGTTTCTATCTGGAGTATTGCACGCACAGAACAACAAATACGTGAAAATATAAACAGAACCTTAAGTGGAAATGAAAGTGGTTTGGTGGCTTATTACAAACTTGATGAAACTGCAGGTTATTCTATAGAAAACCAAAGTTCAAGTTATGATGGTACAACCGTAAACATGGGACACGATGCCTGGGTTGAGTCAACTATTCCAATAGGTGCAGGGGCAAGCAATAGTCAAACAGCTTTTACAACTGGCACAGCAACACTAGGAAATCTATCAGTAACAACTACAGATGCTTTTGATAATGCAGTTGATCTGTTTTGTGCTGAGATAGAAAATTCACCAAACACAACTTCCGGTGCTACCGATAATATGTTGGATAAATATTTTGTACTTTATGCTTTCGGAACACCGGGTACATTTTCAACAGATTTAACATTTACGCTGGAAGAAGGCTTTATAAGCGCAGCGGATCAGGCTGCTCCCTCGAATTTGAAACTGTACAAACGTACAAGCACAGCAGATGGAGATTGGACACTTGAAACATCCGGCACAGAAGCAACATCAACAACAGTCAAGTTTGAGGGCATAACCTCCTACAGCCAATTCATAATCGGCCAGGAAGACGGGGTGCGAATTCAAACCAAACTATTTCTGGAAGGGCCCTACGACAGCGACACCGATGAGATGACCACGTCTCTCACTGTTCCCACCACCTCACCCTACTCCGAAGACGCCCGCACGGTTGGCTCCATCCCCGCGGACATCACAGATTGGGTGTTGGTAGAACTGCGCAGCACCGCAGACGGCACGGCTGTAGTCTCCAGAAGCGCCCTCTTGCACAAAGACGGCCGCATTGTTGCTGATGATGGGACAACCTCGTATATCGAAATGTCCGCATCTGCCAGTGACTATTTTATCGTGATTAAACACCGCAACCACCTGGCTGTGGAAAGTGATGAGGTTCACACCCTGAGTTCCGGATCTTCAACACTCTATGATTTCACGGTGGATGCATCCACGTCGTATGACAAATATTACGGCGGCGACGCGGCGATATTGGAAACGGGGGTTTACGGCATGTACGCCGGAGACACCAACAATTCCGGTATTGTGACCAACTCAGATAAAGACTCTATTATCAGCAATCTAAATTCAGCAGGCTATTATGATGCGGATAGCAATTGTTCGGGGATTGTGACCAACTCAGATAAAGATGCGATAATAGCCAATTTGAATAAGTCGACAGCGGTGAATTGAATGATTTTAAAAAATACGTTCATGAACCGATGCGCGAGTTCCAGGGATTTCGTAAATTTAGTTCAAGTCTTATTCCGGAGTCCTCGTGAAAATAATGATCGTTGATGATAATGCCCTGATGCGTAAACAAATAATGCAAACAGTTGTTAGAGCGGATGATATAATAATGGAATGTACTGATGGTGAATCCGCTTTGGCAAATTGCCTTGATTTTAATCCCGACTGGTTTTTACTGGATATACGAATGGAAAAAATAAATGGCCTGGAGAGAATGAGTCGTTGACTGCAGCCAACCTGAACAAGACGACCAGTGTGAATTGACAGGAGAGAATTATTATGTCTATCAAAAAATGGTTTCAAGGAGTATTCGCACAGAGGATACTTTTTGCATTTCTACTGTTTATAGCATCTTCCCAGACTTTCGCCCAGCTTTCCGGCACCTACACCGTCGGTTCGGGAGAAAATTATATCACGCTTACAGCAGCGGTTGCAGACTTAAACTCCATCGGTGTATCCGGAGTGGTTGTTTTTGAACTGACCGACGCCAGTTACACCACAAGCGAAACTTTCCCCATAACCATTAACCAAATAACCGGGGCCAGTGCCACAAACACAATAACTATAAAACCGGCAAGTGGCGTAACTGCTGAAATAAGTGGTGATAGCGGAGGTGATAATACCAGCATTATTAAACTCTACGGAGCAGATTATATTATTATTGACGGCAGCAACAACGGCACAACCAGCCGCGACCTGACCATTACGAACACCAAAACCGGCGCCTGGAGTGCCACAATATGGCTGGCAAGTTTGGGTAATGACCAGGGCTGCCTAAACAATGTAATTAAAAATTGTAAACTGAGTTATGGAACAAATAGCCGTACAGCCGCAGTCATAAGTTTTTCCGCCAATTCGCATATACTAGAGGATGGTGGTTATGACAACAATGATAACATAATTGAAAATAATGAGATTTATAAATGTAATATGGGTATTAATGTAATAGCACCATCTGATGAAAAAAGCAGCGGGAATGTTATACGGAATAATCTAATCGGTTCAAATAATTCTGATGACTATATTGATTATTGCGGCATTAAATGTAATTACCAAAACAGCATCGAGATAAGTGGAAATGAAGTTTTTAATGTGATTGCAGATAGTAATGTTTATGGACTTATTATTAATAAATGTATAGCCATGACCATCAGTAAAAATAAAATTCATGATATTATAAACACAAGGGTTAATAGTTATGATACGCATGGAATATACATATATTCAGATGTAAGCGATCCGGATATAACTATCAGTAATAATATGATCTGGCATATTGCCAGTCCAGGAAGTGAAAAGACCGCAGGGATTTATTTAGGGAGCAGTAATGTAACTACAGGCATAAGGTTGTATTTTAATTCAATCTATTTAACTCCCGATTCTGATTACGGTTTGGATTATTCTAATGCTTATTCTGCCTCATTATTAATAGGTGGACCTACGGGTCTTGACTGCCGGAATAATATTTTCAGAAATAGTTTGGGTGAGAAGAGTGGAAGTGATGAACCAACTTCTTGCTATGCGGTTTATGTTAACGGAAGTTCCAACCCTTTTTCAATCAGTGATAATAATATTTATTACTCAAGCAGCACTTCAGATAATAATTATATTGGTGGAAAATCCAGCACAAATTATTCCACACTTTCCGGTTGGCAGGGTTTTACAGGGGATGATGATAATTCGTTTAATGTAGAACCGGATTTTACTTCAGAAACCAATCTTGATTTAGATATAAGCAACGATGACGGAATAACAATAAGCGGCTATGCAACAGATATACATGAGGATTCACGCAATAATCCGCCGGATATAGGTGCAGATGAACATGCCGGACCGCCGGTAGTTACTACGTCTAATATTTCTAATGTTACTGGTAACTGTGCTACTAGTGGTGGTGAAGATCTAAAAAACAATGGGTATGCAATCACATCAAAAGGTGTTTGCTGGAGTACAAGTAGTGATCCAACAACATCAAATTCTCATACAAATGATGGAACCGGTACAGATGATTATACCTCCTCAATTACCGGATTGAATTCTACTATAACCTATTATGTGCGTGCTTATGTAACAAATACAGAAGGAACGTCTTATGGTAATAATGTAGAATTTACAACTACAAAAAATCCACCAGGTAATGTGTTGGAATTTGACGGAAGTAATGATTACGTAGAAACAACATTAAATGACTTAAGTGGTTCGGAAATTACGATTGAATACTGGTTTAAAGGAAGCAGTACCCAATCGGCTATAAGGCAGCAGAGTGGAGCTTATATTGTGGCGGGTTGGAACGATAAGCACATTCTCTCCAATGACGGTGGAACCAGCGGTATAGCGGTTGGAAGCGGAGCAGAAGACGGAGACTGGCATCATATCGCCATGACCTGGATACAAAATACCACCAATGGTTTTAAAAGTTATCTCGATGGAACTCTAATAGAAGAAAGAACCAGTAGTGATACACCATTACCCGACATTGACGCCAATGTTTTTTTGGCAAGCAGCAACGGCAGCAGTGAATTCATGATCGGCTCACTGGAAGAAGTTCGAATCTGGAATGATGTTCGTACGGCAAGTGAGATACGTGAAAACAAACACCTTCCACTAAATGGCGATGAACAGGGATTAGTAGCCTATTACCGTTTTGATCATATCTCAGGCATAAACCTTACAGATTATTCGCCAAATGGGAATGAAGGAACACTTCACAATATGACAAATGACGATTGGGTAACTTCAACTATTCCCCTTGGAGAAGGGACAAGCATTACAGAAACGGTTAGCTCAACCGGTAGTGTTACTTTTACCGATACCGATGTAACAATCGATTTTACAGCAAAAAGTAGCTCGGATGAGTTTGTTGTAACCAAAATAAACAATGCACCAAACAGCAATCCAACCGGTGAAGATGAAGTAATGGATTCACAATATTGGGTGATTGAACAATTTGGGAGTGGTACTTTTACAGCTGATTTACATATTACAACAAGCGAAGAATTAACCTCAGAAGATAGAGATAACCCCAACCGAATAAGATGTTTTACCAGGAATAGTAATAGTGATGAAACTTGGAGTTTACTCAAAAGTGCCTATACTGTTAGTGCATCGAGTAATACGGCAGTTTTCAAAGATATAAACACACTCAGTCAGTTCATTATTACCCGCAAGTTGGATGTTGAGAATAGTAGTAGTCCCGGTAATGCATTGGAATTTGACGGGACAGAGGATTTTGTGAATATTGGAAATAGCAGCGACTTTGATCTAGGTAATACGCTAACAATAGAAGCATGGATAAAACCAAGTAGTTTAGGTTCGCGCAAAGGAGTTTTTTCAACACGGCTAAATAATGAGACAGGTTCTTTCCAGCTCGAAGTTGGGGTTGCAAGTAATGGAACTAACAGAGTTGCAGTTTGTGGAGTAAATACATGGGTCGCACAGACTGAAGATAACGTACTTTCACCAGGTGAATGGACACACATTGCTTATACCCGCACAGGTACCGGCTCCGGAACACATACAATATATGTTAACGGTAAAGCTCAAGCGCTTATTTCGGATGATCCTTATACATTTGTAGATAACACAAGTGGTAAAGTTCTCGGATCAGGTACTCTTCAATCACAGCTTTTTAGCGGGAAGCTTGATGAAGTGTGTATTTGGAATTTAGCACGCACGGAACAGCAGATTAGAGAAAATATGCATAGAGCCTTAAATGGTGATGAGACCGGTTTAGTTGGATACTATCAGCTAAATGAAACAACCGGTGGGGATGTTAATAATGAATGTTCGAGTAATAATGGTATAACCATAAACATGGGAAATGATGATTGGGTTGAGTCAACTATTCCAATAGGTGCAGGGGCAAGCAATAGTCAAACAGCTTTTATAACTGGAACAGCAACACTAGGAAGTCTATCAGTAACAACTACAGATGCTTTTGATAATGCAGTTGATCTATTTTGTGCGGAGATAGAAAACTCACCAAACACAACTTCCGGTACAACAGGTAATGTGCTTGATAAATATTTTGTGCTTTATGCTTTTGGAACTCCGGGTACATTTTCAACAGATTTAACATTTACGCTGGAAGAAGGCTTTATAAGCGCAGCGGATCAGGCTGCTCCCTCGAACTTGAAACTGTACAAACGTACAAGCACAGCCGATGGCGATTGGGCCCTTGAAACATCCGGCACAGAAGCAACATCAACAACAGTCAAGTTTGAGGGCATAACCTCCTACAGCCAATTCATAATCGGCAAGGAAGAGGGTGTGCGAATTCAAACCAAAATCTTCCTTGAAGGGCCCTATGACAGTGACGCCAATGAGATGACCACATCCCTCACCCTGCCCACCACCTCCCCCTATTCCGAAGATGCCCGTACTGTCTCTTCCATTCCGGCAGACATCACAGACTGGGTGCTAGTTGAGCTGCGCAGCACAGTAGATGGCTCGGCCGTGGTGTCCAAAAGCGCCCTCCTGCATAAAGACGGCCGCATTGTCGGGGATGACGGTACGACCTCATATATTGAGGTTACCGCATCAGCAGGAGACTATTTTATCGTTATCAAACACCGCAATCACCTGGCCGTGGAGAGCGATGAAGTTCATCCACTCAGTACCGGATCTTCAACGCTCTATGATTTCACGGTGGATGCATCCACGTCGTATGACAAATATTACGGGGGTGATGCGGCGGTTTTGGAAACGGGGGTTTACGGCTTGTACGCCGGAGACGGCAACCAGTCCGGCATTGTGACTAACTCGGACAAGGACGGCATTATCGCCAATCTGAACGAAGCGGGGTATTACGATGCAGACACCAACTGTTCGGGCATTGTGACCAATTCGGACAAGGATGCAATTATCGCCAATTTGAATAAAGCGACAAGTATCAACTAAATTAATCATAAAACCGGGAGAAGACTATCATGCAAAAGAAGAAGATTGCCTTTGTAATTGCTCTGAGTGTGCTTATGAATTTTGGCGCCCATGTGTTTGCTGAAGATGTTATTGGAACTGCGGATCTGTTCATAGAGAACAAGAGTGTCTCGGGCGGATATTTCTATTTTGAGATTCATATCACACCCACCAGTGACTGGGGTGACGGCGACAGGAAGGGGCTTGGTGACTGCAGCTGGTATTTTGCTTATAACATAGCGGCATTAAGCAATCCCGTGCTTACCTATGAGAATACCACTTATGTCGGAGGTGATGCATATTCTAATTCCGTTGGTATTTCCGGAAAGGGAGTGGGTGTAACGACTGAGTATGATGATTCCAAAGACGGCAGCGCCATTCCAGTGGGTCAAAAGACCCATATGTATACAGTCCGCATGGATATTGACGACAGTGGTGCCAACTCAAGCCTGCAATGGAATGAAATCGATACTGGGATTTTTAATACCCGGGACGGTGGAGTCGCAGAAAGTTATTACGGCAGCGGCGATACTTCCCTTCCCGTAGAATTGGCCGCCTTTTCGGTGGCCTGTACTACAGAGGGTGTGCTCATTGAATGGGCCTCCGAGAGCGAGACGGACAACCTGGGATATCTCCTGGAGAGAAAAGTACAGGGTGATCCCGAGTGGTCACTTATTGCTTCCTATAAGACCCACGAGAACCTGAAGTGTGAGGGGAATACCTCTACCCGCACCAATTATGCTTTTACGGATGTGAATGTGTTTGCCGGGGATACTTATATATACCGGCTCTCTGATGTAGACACAAAAGGGAAAGTCACCATCGGGGAGACCATCGAGATGCTTGTGACACAGGATGTGGTCCCTGAAGTGACCGCCCTGTTGCCTGCCTGGCCCAATCCCTTTAATCCTGAGACCAGGATCAAGTATCAGCTCTCCGAACCTGTCGTGGTCAACTTGAGTGTGTTTGACATTATGGGCCGGAGAGTAACCACTATTGTGCGCGCCGAGCAGCATCGGGCCGGGAACTACATTAATTTCTGGAACGGTAGGGACGATCAGGGTCAGGTTGCCGCAAGCGGCGTTTATTTCCTTGTGCTGCGGGCAGGGGATATTGTGAGGTCTCAGAAAGTTTTGCTGGTGAGGTGAACACCAGGTAGACTGGAATATTATAGAAATTTTGGGACATACTTTAAGAATATATCATATTCTAGTAATGACCATATTATTAACAGGCCGGGTTCGCCCGGCCTGTTTTTGTGCTCTTCGCTAAGCTCATGGTATATGCCACATCTGATTTCACAGTCATCCGCCAACCTCCATCGGCCTATCTCGGCCTACTTTGAAATCCACTCTAACCCCAGTCAAAACGGCCTTAGAAGCTCCACCGTGACCATTATCAACAATAATGCCGATGAAAATCCATTCTCCATTGCCATTGAAGGTACAGGTGAAGGCAATCTGCCGATGGATCTCCACTCACTCCCGGGCACGTATGTCATTATATTGAAGACTGTAGAAGGAGTTAAAATACAAAAAGTGGTCAAACAGCCGCTTCGTTCAACTGTTACATCTACTATATTTGAGGTCAGGAGCTGTTCCAAGCGCATATAAACTGCACCGTAACACTATGATCTATAATGATAAATTATCAACAATTATATTGACATTTACCATCCCTAGAATTACCTTTATACAACTTGGTCGTCACAGCAAAGCATAAGATTAACAATTACTTACACGATCAGTAACAAAATTCTATCTTTCAATTTATTTTATCGACTCAATAGAGAATCCGATATATGCCAGAGCTAAGTCTTTCTGTAATTATACCCGCTTATAATGCCCGGGATACAATCCAATCCTGCATCACTGCATTGTTGCAATCACGGCGTCCCCTTATTGAAATCATTCTGATTGATGACAGCTCTACAGATGATGGTTTGACACATATTGACCACGCGGATACGAAAATTATTCGACTCAAAGGCGGACCCAGAGGGCCGGCTTTTGCCCGGAACCGGGGCGCCGAAGCTGCCTCAGGCGACATCTTGATTTTTATCGATGCAGACGTCATTGTCCATGGTGACACACTGGCACAAATTAAAGAAGAGTTTTTAATCCATTCTGATATGGCTGCCCTATTCGGCTCCTATGATGATCAGCCTCCGGCGCCGGGACTGTTAAGCCAGTATAAAAACTTGGTTCATCATTTTGTTCACCATGAAGGCGAAGAAGAAGCCTTTACATTCTGGGCTGGGTGTGGCGCCATCCGGAGGAATATATTTCTCCAAATTGGTGGCTTTAACGAAGATTTCACACGCCCTTCAGTGGAAGACATCGAATTGGGCTATCGATTACGCTTTGCCGGACACAGCATCAGATTGTGTCCCTGGATTCAAGCCACACACCTAAAGCGTTGGACATTACTCAATATTATTAAAACCGATATTTTTGCCAGGGCCATTCCCTGGACACGACTGATACTCAGTGACAAAAGAATTCCCTACAATTTAAATGTTGAAACAAAGTCCAGATGGAGCGCTGTGCTGGCCTGGGGTGCTCTGGGTGCTGGCACGACACTCTTACTTGTTCCTTGGGCAGCACTGGGAATCCCGGTGATGCTTATTGGTCTAGCCTGGTTGAATCGTAATTTATTTGATTTCTTTTTAAGAAAAAAAGGAGTTATTTTTACTTTAGGTGCTTTTGCATTGCATTTTATGTATTTATTGTACAGTAGTATGGTCTTTCTTCTTGTAGGTACATCTTTCTTCATGCGGCGACTATTTTCACCAACGACGCATATTTTAACTAAAAAGAAATAATAGTGTGTTCAAATTATTAAAAATCAAAAAGGTAGATTTAACTTCGAGTGGATTACAATAAAAAACATACTCTTTCAATGGTAGACAAATGAGCACGTCAAAACTGATCCGCGGTATCACTCATATTTTATTGGCAGAAGCCCTACTCATCCCCACCGGATTTGTCACCGCTGTATTTCTGGCGCGTGAGTTGGAACCGACCGGTTATGGTACATTTGCCCTTATTTCACAGTTTGTAATCTGGCTGGAATTCCTCTTGGTTTCCGGATTGGAGAGCACAACTATAAAATTCATATCGGGATCAGACAATAAAACACCGCTGATCAATACAGTTTACAGTATCTATTTCGCGGCTGGAATCATGGTAGCACTGCTAGTTATTGTTCTGGCACCGGGAATAGCACTTCTGGTTAAAACACCTGAAATTGCACCTTTGCTGAAACTGCTCTCCATTGATATTCCGTTATTCACTCTGGCCCATGCAGGTCGGCATATTGTGGCGGGCTGTCAAAAATTCCATCAGAACGCAGTAATGAGATCAATTTACTGGATCACAAGACTCATCTTTATCATCTTTTTTGTAAGTATTGGAATGTCAGTGAAGGGTGCCATAATCGGCCTCATCTGCGCTTCGTTGGCAGAATCAGCTATTGGTTTCTTTTATGTAAGACCAAATTTTCTGCATGGTGGATTTGCTAAGCTAAAGCAGTTCTGGCATTTTTTAGCACCACTCCAGCTTGCTGAAATTAATAAACGTCTGTTGGTGCAGGAGTTAATCGTATTGAAGGCAATGGGAGGTACATCTGTATCAACCGGTCTCTACGGTGTTGCAAAAAATCTGGCCCTGGCTCCGGTTCTGTTGTCAAGGGCAGTTAAACCGACACTTCTATCCATTCTCAACCATAAAAGACAAGAGAATGATCTCGCTGCCAGAGAAACCGCATTAACCTGTATGCGTGCTGTTTTCTGGTTTATACCCCTGGCAGTGCTACTGGCCGCTTCTTCACGGGAAATTATATTACTAATTTTTGGTGCGGCCTATCGCTCAGCAGCGCCTCTGTTCTCAATATTGCTTTTTGCAGGTATGGGATTCTTTGCAATCAATATAGGAATGGTTATATTTACAGCCTGGAACAGACCACGACTAAGTATTTCTGTAACCTGGCCCATGGTTCCGGCAGCTATTACAGGATATATCCTCTTATATCCAAAACTTGGTGCAATGGGAATCGCCATCGCCACACTCTCTGCAGTTCTTATCAGCACAATATTGACATTCCATGTTCTCTATAGAGAGTGGCAGCTCTCCCTCCCTCTTTCCACCATAATACGAGGCCTGAGCTGCTCTCTGATTATGTTCACAGCAGCCCACTTCTGGCAGGCTTCAGGTGTTATAGTTCTTGTAAAACTCACTATACTCTCACTCCTGAACGGACTTCTGCTATGGAGATTGGGCGAATTCTCGTTGAAAGAACGTATGTTGTTTACTGGTTTGGTGTTCAGCAAACAGGAGGTTTTTGTAACAAAACAGAATGAAGAGGATATACCATAATAAAAATGGAAAACTTCCGTATTACTTATCAGTGGAGAGTCTAATTCCAACACTAAAACAAAAAATCAATCTTCTCAGAGGGCTGCTTAACGGCAGGACGGCATTTGGAGGTTTTAAATATGAGCAAAGCCCAGTCTCCCGATCTATCAGTGATTATCATCACTCCAGATTTTTATAAGACTATCAGGAAAACCATCGGTACTCTTCGTAAGCAGACTGTTGTAAACCGGATGGAAATAATCATAGTTGTGCCTGATAAAACAGCCCTGGAACCTGATTATTCAGAGTTGAGCCCCTTTCTCTGTTATAGTATTATTGAGATTGAAACCATTACCTCACTGGGAACGGCTAAGGCCGTAGGCATTCGTGAAGCCAGCGCTCCATTAATCGCTCTAATTGAAGAACATGTTTATACTGATCCAGGCTGGGCTGAAGCATTAATAAACGCACATAAACAGCCCTGGGCAGCGGTAGGCCCGGTTGTGCGAAATGCCAATCCAAAAGGATTAATGAGCTGGGCCGACTTTATCATCACCTATGGACACTGGATGGAACCTCTGCCTGCAGGTGTAACTGATATTCTGCCCGGACACAACAGCAGTTACAAACGGGATATTCTTTTATCCTATGGAGATTCCTTGGGCAGTATGCTGGAAGTTGAAGCTATTCTACACGGTCATCTGCAAAGTAAGGGGTATCAGATCTACCTTGAACCGGATGCGATTATCTATCACCTTGGGTTCAGCCGTTTAATCCCCTCTTTGCCTGTACAGTTTCATATTGGTAGATTATTTGCTGCTGATCGTGCTAAACAGTGGTCTCCATTGAGACGATTGCTATACACAGGAGGCTCGCCTCTCATACCGCTGATTCGTCTGTTCCGATTAACATACAAATTAATCCGGTCCGGTGCACAACGCCGGTGCCCATATGCAGCTTTACCAGCAACAATTCCAGGACTGGTGTCAAGTGCCTTAGGAGAGCTGGCAGGATATGCAAGGGGGCCCGGAGATTCTAAAAAACAGATGATAAACTATGAATTCCACCGCGACCAGCAATAGAATCATGGATAAATTCCAAGGGTGAGACACATGTGGCCTATGTTTAAAAATATTCATAGTGGTATAAAAGGAAGAGTGCTGGGATTCATTGGTAATGGCACACAATTTTTAAAGCGTATAATACACCGCCTGGGTATCCTTCTACCACCCCTTCGTATCTCTATCGACATCACTGATGCGTGCAATTTCCGTTGTCCCACATGCGACAAATGGAAAAGTCCCATGTCTCCAAATGAGATATCTTTGGCGGAATGGGAGCTTGTATTCAAAAAAATTGAAAAACTTTCTCTGCTTCGGGAAGTGGCCGTCAGTGGTGGCGAGCCATTTATCCATCCCCATATTTTTGATATACTGAAACTTGCCAAACAAGCGGGTCTGCGAGTGGTTATCATCTCTAACGGTGGTGCTTTATCTCAAAATAATTTCCAGACCCTGGAAGAGATCGGCGTGGACAGTCTCATGCTCTCACTCAACAGTCTGGAGGCAACTATTCATGATGAAAGCCGTGGAACGCCGGGCAACCATGTGCATATAATGAACCTCATTCGAACCTGGCAGCAACAGTCCGGACAGATGGGTCTGAGCCTGTCTACAATTGTTATGGAATCCAACTGTCATGAACTTTCCGCCTTGGCAACTTTTGCCCATGAGAACAAATTAAACGGTATCATGTACCAGGCCCTCCTCCCCACAGAGACTCATTATGCATTTGCCGGCAAAAGGCAGGCAATACAACCCCTTGAACATTGGTATACTAAAAACCCATATTGGGTCAAAAGGCAACATACTCTATCATCTGAAATTCAAAAAGTCTTAATGCTCCAGAGACGGGGAGTGCCCATACTCAATCCCCCGTCACAACTCAGAGATTTCATAAAATATTTCAATGCTCCCGGGCAACTCAACTCAAAACCCTGTCTGGGCACGCAAAACCGCCTCTTCATCGATCCGCTGGGCGATATCAGACTTTGCTATGGCTTCCCCCCCATTGGCAATATATTGAAAGACAATCCCAAACTCCTGTGGAGAAGTCCCCGGGCAAAAGGAATCAGACAGAAAAGCCGACACTGCAATAGATCCTGCCGGCTGCAAAACTGTAATATTTAATCAATTTGGATCACGACACATTAATCAAAGCTGAAAGACCCAGAATGAAGCAGCCGTTATTTTCAATCATTATCCCGACCTATAATCGGCCTGAACAACTTGCCCAGTGCCTCAAATCTCTTACTTTACTTAACTATCCCGTAGATAGGTTCGAAGTGATTGTCATTGATGATGGCAGCCTTGTTTCACCGAAAGAAACAGTGGCCGCAGTTAAGCACAGAGTCGATATCCAATTAATCACCCAGCCCAATGCCGGTCCTGCAGCAGCCCGAAACGCAGGAGCAGTACTGGCCCGGGGTAAATTCCTCGCCTTCACCGATGATGACTGCCGTCCACACACTGACTGGCTGAAAACTCTGACCAGTCGCTTTACTGAAAGACCTGAGATTGGGATTGGTGGTTGTGTCATCAACGCCTTGGGAGACAACTTTTATTCAACCGCCAGTCATGTGCTTATCGATTATCTATACGGATATTTTAATAAAGATCCGGAGAATGCAACACTGTTAACCTCTAACAACCTTGTGCTGCCTGAAAAGCAGTTCCGGGAAATGGGTGGTTTTGATACTACTTTCCCTTTGGCTGCAGCTGAGGACAGGGAATTTTGCTACCGTTGGGTAGCGCTGGGTCATCCTTTGGTCTATGCAGAAGAAACCAGGATTGATCATGCTCATCACCTTACCATGCGATCGTTCTGGCGTCAGCATTACAATTATGGACGAGGCGCCTATCACTTCCACCAAATTCGAGCAGAACAGGAGTTATGTCGCATTAAAACAGAGCCCATATCCTTCTATTATAAACTCATACGTTATGGATTTAAAAGTAATCACGGTTCAATAAAAATTTTTATTACTGCCCTACTTCTCCTCTCCCAGGCAGCCAATGCCATGGGATTTGTTTACTCTGCTATAAAGGGGCGAAGATAATCTTGGATGCAGGTCAATTGAAACCGCCATTTCTTGATTCGTGCTGAAAGAAATGATGGATTCTGCATATAATAATGCGTATGTTTAAAATTTACATTTTAAGTAAACACTACTCAAAATTGTTGATACACAATTCACAAGAGAATTAATAATGACAAAGCAGAAAAAAACAGCTATTATCATCGGTGCCGGTCCCGGAGGCCTCACTGCGGCCTATGAATTAACTCAACATTCAACCATACAACCGCTGATTTTTGAAGCCAGTGAACATATCGGCGGTATCTCAAGAACCGTCGATTTTAAAGGCAATAAACTGGATATCGGTGGACATCGTTTTTTTTCAAAATCAGATAGTATCAATGCCTGGTGGGAAAACATGCTCCCTTCAGAAGATAAAGAGAAAGTCAATCCGGAGCAAATTGATGATGTCATGCTCATCAAGCAACGCCTGTCGCGCATTCTTTTCCTGAGCAAACTCTTCATTTATCCTATACAGCTCAGAATGGAAACCTTCACCAATCTGGGACTTTTCAGAACATTCAAAATCGCAGCCAGTTATATCAAAACACGTCTGTCCGGGAAAAATAAGATCAAAACGCTGGAAGACCTTTTCATTCATCGATTCGGAAAAGAACTTTATCAGACATTTTTCAAAAGCTACACTGAAAAAGTATGGGGCGTAAGCTGCCGGGAAATCAAACCTGAGTGGGGATCTCAGCGTATCAAAAATCTCTCTGTTGCCAAAACTATTCTTCATGCATTAAAAGAGAACTTCCTCACCCTGTCAAGCACGATACAAAAATCAATGGAAACCTCACTGATCTCACAATTTCGTTATCCCAAATATGGTCCTGGTCAGTTATGGGAACTTACAGCAAAACGCATTGAAGAGGCCGGAGGGGAAATTAAACTAGGTCAAAAAGTTGTGGCCCTACAGCCCCTGAAAGACAGCACCTTTACGGTGACAGTTGAGAATCAACAAACAGGTGAGAGAAAGCAAATCCAGGGTAATTATGTAATTTCAACCATGCCGATTCAAGAACTGATTCAAGCACTGGATACAGATGTACCGGATGATGTCCAAAAGGTTGCCAACGGCTTGATCTACCGCGACTTTATCATCATCGGGCTGCTGTCCAAAGAGCTGAAGAAATTAATGCCCGATCAATGGGTATACATCCAGGAACCACACATCAGGATGGGCCGTTTGCAGCTGTTCAACAATTGGAGCCCATATCTGACCCGGGATAAGGGGAATATCTGGATAGGCGCCGAATATTTCTGCACTGAGGGCGATATAATGTGGGAACTGGCTGACCATGAACTCATAGCCATGGCAGTTGATGAATTGGCACAAATGGAATTTTTAGACAAGTTCAATATTATCGACGCTATAGTTGTCAGACAACCTAAAGCCTATCCAGCCTATTTTGGCACTTATGATCATTTCCCTGTTATCCGGGAGTATCTCGATTCATTTGCAAATCTTTTCCTAATCGGCCGCAATGGAACACATCGGTACAACAACATGGATCACTCAATGATGTCGGCAATGCTGGCAGTAGAGAACATTGTCAATGGCATTGAAAGTAAAGACAATATCTGGGAGATCAATGCCCAGGATGAGCTTCATGAAGATAAACGAAGAAATTGATTTTCACATAGTTTCTTCACTTCTGATGAAAAACATGAAGAAATCAATCACCGGAACATCATAAATCCTGCCGCAATACCACAGTCGGTAATGTACGTGCAGCAGCGATAGCCAGGCTGCCTACTGTCAAGATGCTGATAGCTATAGCCATGAATCCCGAGAGCAAAAACAGAGGCCATTGCAATCCAATACGATTAGCATAAGATGAGAGCCATTGATTACATCCCCAGGCAGCAATAGGCCAGGCAATCAGTATGGCAACAACAATCTGTTTGATGAAATCTGAAAGTAATGTGCCCACAAGTTGCCCCGACGATGCTCCCAGCACCTTACGGACCGCCACTTCTTTTCTTCGCTGATCAACCGCATAGGAAGCCAACCCAAATAGTCCCAGACAGGCAAGCAAAATAGCCATGGCCGCCAGCACCTTGAAGAGCTGGGCCAGAATGCGTTGCGGTCGGTAGCCCTCTGCATACGTCACATCCCAATACTTTATATCACACGGAATATTAGGCGCCATGCTATCCCAGATCTGATGGATCTCTTCAAGGGTTGCCGCATTATTACCCGGCACCAGACGAATAAAGATGAACTCCCGCCACTCCTGGCGAACACTCATTATCAATGGCGCAATGGCCCATTGCAAAGGCAGAAAGTGATAATCTTCAATAACACCAATAACCTGACCGGTCTCACCATTGAATGTCAACGTGGATTCCAAAGGATTTTCCAGTTCCAACACACGTCTTGCTTCTTCATTGATGAGAAAAGCCTGATCCTTATCTGTTGAACGGGATTCCATGAAGTCCCGTCCCTCTTTGAGATTGATATCAAATGTGCGCAAGAAATCAAAATCAACTACAGCTGTATAGAGCGTCTGTGAATCACTCTCTTTCTTACCCGGCCATTCCACCTCATCCGTGGTTTTTGCGTAGACAGAGTTAAAACTCCCCCCACCTGTCACCGATTCCACACCAGGCAACTGAAGCAGCCGTGTCTTCAGGACATTGAAATTTTGTCGGATATTGCCCCGCATCTGTGTATAGATCAGACTGGACTTATCAAAACCCAGCTCCTGGCTCTCCATATAACGCACCTGGCTCTGAACTGTCAACATAAAGACTATTAATCCCACAGAAAGGACAAATTGAAGAATCACCATGCTTTCACGCAGGCCCCATCTGCGATGCACCTTGGGTGCATGCCCGCGAATCAAATGCTGAGGCATCAACCTTCCAAAAAGCCACGCCGGATAGATACCAGCACCACCGGCTGTGATCGTAACGCCAAGTAACACACCCAGCCAGAGTGACTTCTGACTCAGCAGACTGCTAAATGGCAGATCAATCCAGCCCTGTAACAGCGGCAGGCACAGTGACACCCAAAGCACGCTCAGCAATAAGGCCAATCCTGTCAAAGCCATGGATTCCACACCAAAATGGAACCCCAGCGAGTGCCGCCCGGCACCCATCACCTTTCTGAGCCCCGCCTCTTTGTCCCGGCGTAACGCCCTGATCGTGGCCAGATTCATGGCATTGATGGCCGAGATAATAAGTACCAGAACAGCCACCAGCAGGACAATGCCCAATGTGACTTGGTCGCCGACAATGGCATATCCGTCATACTCTATACCTCGAGCCAGATGAATAGATTCAAGCCGTTGCAATTTTAACCTGTGGGGATGATCCGGCAGTTGATCCACCACCATATTTTCAATTTTTCCAGCCAGGGTTACATAATCATCTTTATCCCTCAATAGCAGATAAGTAAATTGATTGCCCCAGTTCCCCCAGCTTTCCAGATCTGATCCCCAACGGCGTTGAATCTCAAAGGGTATGATAAAATCAAATTGCAGATGAGAATTGACGGGTACATCCTCCATGACGCCTGTCACTGTAAATGTCAAACCGCCTTCCATGGTCACTATTTTGTCCATGGGATCTTTATCACCAAAATACTTCTGAGCCAGTGAGGCAGTCAGTACCAATCCAGTTGGATGCGTCAGTGCCTTAGATGCTTCACCGCGAATCAGGGGAAAGCTGAACATCTTGAAAAAAGAGGCATCGGCATATACACCGCCGTTTTCATAGAACCGGCGGTCTTCATGGGCCAGTAGCACATCTCCAAAAAGACGGGAGAAACGACAGTAATTTTCAACTTCCGAATAACTCTCAGTCAATGCGGGACCTGCCGGTGCAGGTGAAACCGCCGAATTGACCACCTGATTGGGGAAATGTTGTTCATAAATCAAACGGACAATACGATCTGCTTGCGTATGAAACGAATCAAAGCTAGTCTCAAGTGTGAAATATCCCACAGCTAAAATGAAAACAGCAAGCCCTATGGAAAGACCAAAAACATGTACAATCATTGAGAGCGGGTCCCGCCGGACTCTCCGCCATGATGCACTCAGAGAATGAGTGCAAAGTGAAAAACTACTATACATACCTGTTTTTATAAATTGAACGCTCAATAAAATGATCTGAACAGAGAGCCAAAAAAAAGCATGAATATGCGAAGACCTTTCAGCATATGCCTCTTCAAATTCTATCAGTGCTGAATACCGGACAGAAGAATGAAGTAAAGAAGCAAGAATCCATTTAAGCCATGGTGCAATTCTACGTTTCATAAAACATATCTCCGGAATGCGAATACAGTTAATCGATCCGTAGTGATTTAACCGGATCTTTTTTTATTATATTCAAAGAATGATAGATAATAGTGAAAGAAACAATCAATCCGCCTGAAAGAGTGGCAATGATCCAGGGCTGCCATCCGGCAGGAGCCTGAGAAACAAACTGTATCTTCCAATGCTCAATAAAATAATAGACCATCGGGAGAGATACTGTCACAGCCAATAGAAACCATCTCACAACATCCTGCCCCAGCAACCACAGTATCTGCCGGGTATCAGCTCCCATAACCTGGCGAATACCAATTTCCCTAGTACGGCGCTCAGCCATGAAAAGTGTTAACCCCCAAAGTCCCAGGAGTGCTATAAGAATGGCAAAAACCGCCATTGACTTGAAAATCTTTTCGATACGCAGTTCATCCCGGTAATGGGCATCAAAAGTCTCATCAAGAAAACGGGGTTCCCATGGAAAGGCTGAGGGAAATTGATTCAGGACAGCATGGATATCTCTCATTGCCGCCTCTATAGAACCTGAATGCAGTTTTAAAGAGAGCATACTACCCCCATCCTCCGGCTGATATACCATATACAGAGGTTTTACCGGCGCATGCAGGGACTGGAAGTGAAAATCTTTTACTACACCAACAACAGGGCCTGGATTACGGCCCCACAAACTGAATTCATGTTCAAGAGGATTCTTCCATCCAAGGGTCTTTACCGCACTCTCATTCAGCAGATAAGCACCTTGACGGTCAGAAGTATATTTATCTGAAAAATTTCGTCCTTCAACAAGAGGAATGTTATAAAGATCTAAAAACCGATCATCAACTCGATTTAAATATATCTCTACATCCAGATCTTCTGGTTTGCCGGGCCAGCGAGCATGCCCACGGGATAAAATTTGATTGGGCAGCGCTGACGAAGAGGAAATATTAAGCACATGAGCAATTCCCGCCAAAGCAGATCTGATATTTCCGGACTGACGCCTCAGGTTACTGCCACGAACAGGAATACATAGAACCTGATCTTTACTGTATCCCAGATTCTTATTTCGCATGAATCTAAGTTGATCACCAACACATAAAGTAGCAGCAATCAATGCAATTGAAATGACAAACTGAAAAAAGACAAGAATGTTTCTCAAACCCAGCCCTGAAGCAGAGCGATTAAACTGTCCGCGTAATACAGTAACTGGCTTGAAAGCAGAGAGAACAAGTGCAGGATAAGCACCTGACAGTATTCCCACAATAAATGTAAGCACAATAAAAAGCAGCAATTGTCCAGCATTGGTAAAGGGTTGAAACACCAGAGGTCGGGCGACCAACCGACTGAATCCCGGAGTCAACAGAGAAACCAGCATCATCGCTCCTGCAGCACTTAAAAATGCCATCAACAGAGATTCATTAAAAAATTGCAGTACAAGCCCAACTCTGGATGCGCCGGAAACTTTACGAATCCCCACTTCTCTGGCACGCTGTGCAGCCTGGGCCGTGGCCAGCCCAATATAATTAAGACAGGCCATACCCAGAATGAGTCCGGCAACCAAAAGAAAAATCATAACAGTATTGTAGTTTCCGGGCGGATGTAATTCATGGTTAACCCTTGAGTGAAGATGTAACTTTTTCAACGGTTGAGTAAATAATGAAAACTCTTTGGCTCTCTGAGGTGCCCAGTAAGTAGCCAACAAGTCAGGAAACTTGAGTTCGAGAGCCCGGATATCACTCCCCTTACGGAGTTTAAAAAATGTATGACAGGCAAGAGTACCCCATCCTTTTAAATCAAGATCAATCAGTGCCCTGGCATGATCCCAGGATATCAACACCCGGGGAGTAAAATATGAGTTCACCGGAACATCCTCAAATATGCCTGCAACTTTCAGGTCAAGTTTTTTATTGATTTGTATTGTCTTACCCAAAGGATCTTTGGAGCCAAACAGTTTTAAAGCCTCTGATTTGGAGAGAAAAATAATTGCAGGATCATCCAGATCTGCAGGATGTCCATGGATAAACTGGAAGTTGAAAATATCAAATATCCGGGAGTTGGCTAAGAACACGTTCTTTTCAGCAAACTGACGACCTTCCACCCGGAGAACTGGTCTTTTCCCTGAGCTGGACAAAGGCAGTAGATGTCCGGCAGACTCCACTTCAGGAAAGGATTCCATCAATGCCCCGGCCAGAGGGCCCTGAGTCCAGGCGGATTTCCCCCCATTATCTGAATGGAAAGATTCCTCCAGACCTATTCTGTGGAGTTGATTGATATCATCATGATATTGATCGAAACTCAATTCAAAACGCACATACATCATGATAAGAAAGAAACCGGCCATGCCTGTAGCCAGGCCAACCCAGTTTAGAATGGAAAAAATCTTTCGCCCACTGATAGATCGCCATGCGGATTTTAGTTCATGATTCAGCATGAGACAGCTGCCTTTCCATTTTCTCATGCAATAATTGGGTATGAGCATGAACATCTGTCCCAGCAGCCAGAGCAATCCGTATAGAGCAGATTTACAAGACCGCACCTCAAAGTATCTATCTTCAAAATCCCTCATTGCCCATTGACGAATGGCAGGATGCAGCAGTCGCAATAGAATACGATTAATAGTACCAGGCATGAACTAAGCTTCCTCAGTAAGTGGCGGAACGTCTGTCCACATAGCAGCCTGCAGTTCACGGATGCGCTCTAATGCGACTTTGCCGTCCTTTGTCAGACCATATAAAGTCTTGCGCCGGCCGCCACGCTCCGGCAATGGATCAGAATCATAAGCTTCAACATATTCCATATCCACCAATCTACCAAGAGGATTATATATAGCACCGAAGAGCCACTTGACGCCACTCATCTCTTCTATATATTCACGAATGGTCACACCATAGGCATTGCCTTGCAGTTTCCAGATGGCGAGCAATATCATCTCTTCTTTCCGGGATAAAAGTCTCATCTTTGTTCTCCGAAATAATAAAAATGCGCAGACCTAAAATTTCCTATCCCCGCGGCAAGCCGACGGGGTATTACGGAAATTTTTCCTTCGGACCGGCCTTCTTATAAAAACGACTTCGTTGCAAGCAACGGGGAATTAGACCCGAAGTGATTAAAATTATTAGCTTAAGATTTTCGAGTTTTGACAGTCTGGATCAAGGTTACAATCAGCCACAACATACTGACGACAAACCATATTAAAAGCAAAGCGATGGTAATCAACAGGCCCTGCAGGTTCAAATCGAATTGAAAGTTCATCTGTTGGAATTTCCATTCAGATAATTCTTTCACTGCAACACCTGAAATCCGTAAAGGCAGATAGAGATGTCGGGAGATGTCAAAACGCACAGCACCTATCATCGAGATCCAGGCTACGTTGCCATGACTGGAGATATGTGCATTTTCGACTGCAAAAGTACAATCACCCCAAAAAGCCCAGTCATTATGCACCAATTTCTCGGCACCAGTGTGTCCAATAAATATTTCATTGGGCATAGTACCCAGAATCAATACATTTTTCAGTGCAAACATGCTTTCTGTGAATGGCTTCACATTTTTTAGATCCCTGCTGGTATAACCAGATTGGAATGCGTTCAGTAACGTCTTTATCTCCACACGCACTGAATCGGGTGCATTACCCAGCCCGTAAATGGCATCGCTTGATGGATTATAATGCGCATCATGCGGATGTTTTAAAGTGCCGGTAAGCACCATAAACAAAATAAGACTGAGTATGATAGAAATTATCGGGCGTAGTATCTTCATTTTGAACCTTTATAATAGTTGAGATGATATTATTTGATATTCGATTATTCATAGCGAAGTGCATGTACAGGATTGGCACGTGCCGCCCGCCATGTCCGCCAACCTATGGAAAGAACACCAATCAGCAGGACAAACAGTGCCGCACTAACAAAAACCCAAATAGATGGCGACTGTCTATAGGCAAATTGCCCCAGCCACCACTGGGTAACCCAATAGGCCAGCGGCCATGCCGCTATATTGGCCAGGAGAATCCATTTTAGCATCTGGTTGGAGAGCTTCCAGCCAATGGAAGTCACAGAAGCTCCCAGTGTACGCCGAATACCAATCTCTTTTGTCCTGCGCTCTGTGGTATGAACAGCCATGCCCCACAGACCCAGTGCGGCAATCATGAGCGCCAGACCGGTAAACAGGCGAATGAGTTTAATCAACCGCTGCTCTTCTTGATAACGAAGGTCAAAAGCCTGATCCAAGTAACGATAACCAAATGGCTGACCATGTGTTACTTCTAACCAAGCTTTTTTAATGGCTGCCAGAGTTGCCGGCATATTCTCATTCTGCAGCTCTACAACCATATGCCCACCAAATGCAAACCGGCAGGTCACCATGAGCGGAGCAACAGCATGATGCAATGATTCATAATTAAAATCCCGCACAACACCCACAATCACTCTTCTGTCATCATTTCGCGGATCCAACAATATTGTTTTGCCGATTGGATCTTGCCAACCCAATAGCGTTGCAGCACTCTCATTGATAATCAGTGAACGTTTTTCATCTGAGCCAATGGTCCAATCAAAATTGCGTCCGGCCACCATGGGGATTTCCATCATGGGAAAATAATCTGGATCAACCATAATATCATTCATATTAACACGTTCATTCTCAGCCCGCCCTTCTGGTAAAATGGGCTGTTTGAAAAAATCATCTCCTGGGAGTGCAGTGGTTTTTCCTACTTCTAAAACGCCGGGAATGGCTGCAAAGGCCGTTTTCAGTTGGCTACCCATCTGGGTATTATCAATAGCCATAACAATGCGGTGTGTATTATTAAAACCAAGATTTTTTTGATTGAAGAACTGAAGTTGACCTTGAATGGTCCCAGAGGCAATAATCAAAACAATGGAAATAACGAACTGCAGCAGAACCAGGGTGTAACGGCTGCCCGAACGACCTCCCGAAGATTGACCAAAACGATTGACAACCAATCGACCGCCACGCAAAAGGGATATTGCCGGGTAGAGGCCAGAGCAAAGGGTGAAGAGTATGACAGTTCCCAGCGTTACTGCAACCAGCCACACCACATCTGACGATTCAATGGTCAATTGAAATCCCAGATAATCACTGATGGAACCGGATAAAGCAACAATAAGCACCCAGGCCAATAGAGTGGCTGACAATGTAGTCCAGAAGGTTTCCAGGAGCATCTGGGCAATCAAACGCATCTTCCCTGCGCCCAATGTTTGCCTAATGGTCATCTCTTTGGTCAAGACCAAACGGCGTGCCGTCATTAAGTTGACCGCATTAAGTCCGGCAACAATAAGTACAAATAGACCAATGCCTGAAAGAATGAATAAAGTCTGGGCATTTCCATTGGTCTCAAGCTCGCCGCTGAACTGAGAATAAAGATGAATGGATGTCAGCGGTTGCAGGTGCAACTTCAAGGTGCCGCCCACCGACTTCAAAATGGCGCCAAGATGCGTCTCAGTTATTTGAGCCATGACCTGTTCAATGCCCTCTAGATTGGCATTGGGACGCGCCAATATATAGCCGTAAAAATCAAAGGGGAGCCACCGTTCAAGGGTACCAATAGAACGATCCTGCAATGTGGACATAGAACAGAGCACATCAAAGTGAACATGGGAGGCTTTGGGCACATCAGCCATGACTGCAGCCACAGTAACCTGATGCCCCTCCTGTAGGTAAAGCGTTTTGCCCACCACCTCTGTTGTACCAAAGTATCGTATTGCCGCCGCCTTGGTCAGGACCACGGTATTGGGTACATCCAGCAAATTGGGTGTGGATTGATGAATAATTTCATATGAGAAGACGTCAAAGAAGGCTGGATCTGCATATAGAACCTGATCATTACCAAATTGACTGGTCTCTGTTGAGATGGCTGCGCCTCCATATTTAAAAAACCGCACGAAGGCCTCAACATCAGGAGACTGTTCTTTAAGCAAAGGCGCTACCGGCCCTGATATCTGGGGAGCCAGTATGTTCTCGCCACCAAAGAAAGCATCCAGGCTAATCCTATAAATCCTGTCGGAATGTTCATGAAAACGGTCATACTTCGCTTCATGACGCACATAGGCCAAAATGATCAAGACACAGAACAGTCCGGCAGCCAGACCAAAGCCGTTAATGAGCATAAATGTGCGCTCTTTTTTAAAACGGCGCAATGTCATCATAAAGGATTCGGTCAATACAGATGCCAATCCACCCAAACTCTCAATTACCCGTTGAACGAGCAAGAATAGAATCTGCTGCCAGAGCCAGATTATAGCCGCTAACTGGTTTTTATTCTTTACAATCTCTTCATAGCGGGCCTGGAACTCCTCCATGGCAGCATTACGAATTGATGGCTTCATCAACCTGGATAACCACCGGTATACAACTCTGTTATTAATGCCCATTTTGATCCTCTTTTTAGTAGTGCTTCCAATTAACGAATCTTCTGCTTTTACCAATCCTTTTATATGTACACGAAAAGTGAACAAAAAAGTTTCAAGATATTTTCACTTTTATTGAACATTAATACTAAGACCACCCCCAGGGGGGAAACATACTTTAAATGACTAGTTATAAAACGACTTGGCTTAACACTTTATTTGCACTATATTTAAATTAATCCATATTTCAATTTGAGAATTTCATGCCCACAGTGATTAATATAAAAAACAGATCCGTGATGTGTGGTATGCTTTGTCTCATGCTGATATCTCTTCCACACGTAGCTTCACCTCAGAACAGCCCTGTCCGTTTTGAACGTATCACCGAAGCTCATGGTCTCTCCCAGAGTTTCGTAACCGCCGTCATGCAGGACAGCCAGGGATTCATGTGGT
>JAGLOF010000080.1 GCA_023139105.1 bacterium | reverse complement strand
AGTGAATGGAGGGCTGGTATCACAACTCAATGTTGCAAGAACAAAAATTTAGCAACGAACAAAACGAACAAGACGAACAACAAAAAACACAATTATAAAAAAATACTTTACTTAACATTATTACTCCGGCGACAAAAGGTCTTGCATTTTAGAGCGAAAATTTTTTATGAAACAATGCCTTGACAAAGGCGTAAATTTATTGTAGGTTAGTTGCATAAGTAGTTAACCAGCTAGGTGGGTTAGTTTGTGAGGTTGAATTATTTAGTCCAATCAGAGGTAGTATAAGATGAAACCGGAATTTACGATGGATAAATCGATATACCTGCAGATTGCTGAGAGTATTGAAGATGATATTCTTCAGCAGGTAGTCGAAGAGGAATCACAGGTTCCATCCACCAATCAAATGGCGGTTCTGTACCGCATTAATCCTGCAACTGCTGCAAAAGGAATAAATCTGCTGGTCAGTGAAGGAATTATCTACAAAAAAAGGGGAATAGGCATGTTTGTCTCCACAGGTGCGGTGAAAAAAATCAGATCAAAAAGAAAGACAGCATTTTTCGATAATTTTATTGTACCGATGATGGCAGAAGCCACAAACCTGGAAATTTCCAGGGAGGAAGTGGCTGAGCTGATAAAAGGAGCAGGGGAGAAGATACGATGAGTCAATCAAATGCAATTTTGGAGGTAAAGGATCTCTGCAAATCTTATGGTGCCATCCAGGCTGTTCAGGATGTCAGTCTGAGTTTTCCTGAGAATGGTATTTATGGGCTTTATGGACGTAATGGTGCAGGAAAGACTACGCTGCTGGATATTATTTCTTCCCGGCTTTATGCCGACAGGGGTAGTGTCAGTTGTTTTGGAAAGGATATCTCAATACATCCTGATGTGATGGCCATGCATTGCTGTTATATGCCGGAGAAACATTATTTCCCGGGATCTTTGAAAGTTAAATACCTGTTCTCTTTGGCTCAGAGCTCCTTTCCCAGATACTGTGTGGACATTGAAGAGAGACTGTGCCGCATCTTTAATCTGAATACCGGGCAGAACTATAAGCAGTTGTCCCGAGGCTATCAGTCTATTTTCAGGATTGTGCTTGGGCTAGCAGCAAATGCACCCATCACCATGTTTGATGAACCGGTTCTGGGGTTAGATGCTGTGGCCCGAGACCGATTCTATCAGGAGCTGATAAAAGCTTATTCTGAGAATCCTCGATTGTTCATTCTGTCCACACATTTAATTGAAGAATCAGCCGATCTTTTTAATGAAGCAATTATAATTGATCAGGGGCAGATATTGCGGCAGGCACCGGTAGAAGAGCTGCTTGCCAGTGCTTTTTATGTATGCGGTCAGACAGCGCGTGTGGACGCTTTTACGGAAAAATACACAACGCTTGGCAGCAGGACCATTGGGGATCTTAAAAACGTAGTAGTTGAAGGAAGTTTGAGTACAAAAGATCGTATCCCGGGCCTTAGTTTTTCGCCTCTTACAATTCAAAAACTGTTTATTCATCTGACTGACAGCGATATTGAACAGGAGTAACAGATATGTATAAACTATACACTGGTATAAAATATAAAATGCGGATTCAGTGGAATATGGCAGCATGGTATCTTGGTATTTATGTACTGACAATGCTGTTGGTGTCTACTGCCTTAATCAAGACATCGGTCATCACTGAACATGACGGAAGTCTGATCTACCGTATATGGGGGTCAGTAGTCTTCCTATTTGCCATTTCCATTCGTTTCAAAGAAGATTTTGACTTCATGCTGGCTCTCAGTATTACACGGCAAAATATTTTTCTGGCGCAGCTATGTACGATACTGGGATTCAGTGGCATTTTTAGCGGATTGATTCTTCTGGAACGGATTATTGTGGATTATTCTAATCAAGTACTTGGATATCACAATATCTCTGATCCTTTACACTTCTGGGCCCCTTATTCATGCGGAAATCTTTTTTTACAGTTTATCTATTTTTTCACACTCATATTCTGTTGTTCAGCGGCAGGTCTACTGCTGGGAGGCATATTCTACCGTTTTGGTAAGAAATGTACACTGATCTTCTGGCTGATCTTTTCTGCAATGCCTATGTTGCTTGCGCCTGTGTACTTATGGGCACTGCATCAACAAGGTAGATTGACAAGTGTCATGACAGACCTTGGGACAATGTTGAAGAATTTTGATGTTTTGACCGCATCAGCAACAATGCTGATAGCAGCGACGGTTATCAGCATAGCAGCATGGCTGAATACCAGGCGGCTGCCCCAGAGATAGTCTGTTGTTTGCTGTATAGTTAATAGGAGATGTAATAATGATTAATGCAAATAATCCATTGAAAAGCAACAGGATCTACTTCCTGGACAATCTTAGAAGTTTCATGATCTTCCTGGTTGTAATGCTCCATGCCGGTGTGGTGTATGAGAGTACAGGCGGGGCCGGTTTCTTCTGGATCGTTTATGATTTTTCAACCAATCCTGTTGTTGATGAGTTGAATATGATTTTTGACATATTTATTATGTCCATCATCTTCCTGATTTCGGGATATCTGACCCCTGTGTCTTTAAAAAGCAAAAACGGACGGGAATTCATCAAAACAAAGATCAGAAGGCTGATGCTTCCATGGGCCTTAGGTGTTCTGATACTCATGCCGTTATATAAGATGATCTTCCTTTATTCACGGCATATGCCCCAGGAGAATTGGATAAGCTATTTTCATTTCAATAATGGCATTCTAAGTCAAAGCTGGCTTTGGTATCTGCCTGTACTGTTTATGTTTGATGTAATCTATCTGGGACTCTCCCATTTAAAACTGAAATTGCCCAGATTGTCAGTGAAACATGTTGTTGTTGTGGTTTTTATTCTTGGGCTGATCTACAGCGTTGTTATGGACATGCTTAATCTGCAGGGCTGGACTAAAAATGCTATTTTTAATTTTCAGAACGAAAGACTGCTCATCTATTTCATGATGTTTCTGCTGGGTGGATTTTGTCAAAAACAGCGTGTTTTTGAATCCAGCATTAAAAGTATTAAAATCACTATGGCGGTACTCTGTTCGGTGTGGATCCCTATTGTGTTCTATAGGTATTTTTCTATGAATTCTGACATTGTGGTTATTTCTGACGTAATCGATACACTGGTGCGCTGGCTTTGTTTTCACCTGTCTTTGGCAGGATTGATGTTTATCCTGATCAATACATTTCGTATGTACCTGAATAAACAGGGTAAAATCAGCAGTATTTTAAGTAGCAACTCATACAATGTATATATCATTCATACAATCGTGCTGGGGGCAATAGCTATGCTGCTACTGGATATTGCAATCCCATCCATATTAAAATTTCTGATACTGACATTCATGGCCTATGGAATCAGTAATGGGCTGGTGGTAGTGTATCGGGAAGGTTTTAAAAAGAAAATAGTAATACGAAAGATAAAGATCAATAATGTATAAATATTAAAATTAAAGAGGTAGACAAAATGAAGACAATAACAATTTCACTCATGGTCTCCATAATTCTGGCAGCTGCCGTTTGCGGTGCACAGGATAAATCATCCACACTAAAACCTCCCCGGGCCAATCTTCATATTGCCGCCATACAGGGGAACATGAAAGCTGTCCAACAACACATTGCAGCAGGCTCAGATCTTAATGTAAAAGAACCTGATGTGGGTTCCACGCCGCTGATCAGCGCGATTACATTCGGCAAAACAGAAGTGGCCAAAGCATTGATTGAAGCAGGTGCGGATTTGAATATTAAAAATAATGATGGCTCCACAGCATTGATTACGGCGGCTTTTTTCTGTCGTGTGGAGGTTCTTAAATTATTATTGGAAAATGGTGCGGACATATCTTTGACTAATAATCGTGGATCATCAGCATTGGCCACTGTAGGTGCTCCGTATGAGAGGATCAAACCTATCTATGAATATATTGAAAAGGCCCTTAAACCGTTGGGTTTCAGGTTGGATTATAAACGGATTAAAAGGACACGGCCCATCATTGTAGAACTATTGAAAGAATCAACTTTCAGTGAATAATTACTCCAATTTTTTTGTTAAATTAATCCCGAGCTTTTTACTAGAGCATTGCTCATGGAAAATTTGTATATTGATTTATATTCAATAGACAGTTTTCTAAATATACGTTCCGATTTACTATTAATTATGTTAAGCCTCAAGGGGACTGCCGCAGTCGTCCTTAAGGAACAGGACTCCCTCGCAGAGACAGGCGTTGAGTATTAAAATAAAATCATCTTAATTTTTATTAACAGAATATTTCATGAGTTTTGGCCTTTAATAAAAGGAGAAGAAGATGGTAGCAAAAGGAAATGAGCAGAGACCACTCAGGCTGTGGCCGGGTGTGATGATTATTGTGGCGCAGTTGCTGCTTCAATTTGCCGTCCCTGCAATTGCACCGGAAGCAATGGTGATCGGTATATTTGCCGGTGTAGTGGCTTGGCTGACTGTAATTATCTGGTGGGCATTTTTCAGCCGGGCAGCCAAGTCAGAGCGCTGGATGGCCATTGTTTTGATGGTTGTGACGATGCTGGTGACAAAGTTTTTCCTCCATGAGTCCATTAGCAAAGCCGGTATGGGCATAATGTATTTTGTATTAGTTACACCTGCTCTGAGTATCGCTTTTATTATATCCGTACTTATCGGGAGCCGTTTTTCTGACAGGCTGCGTCGCATACTCATGGGTATTGCCATATTTATTGTATGCGGTATGTTTACACTTATCCAAACCGGTGGACTGGATGCTGAATTTAATCATGATTTGTCTTGGCGTTGGTTGAAATCACCTGAGCAATTACTTCTTGCTCAATCCGAAGATGAATCTATGTTAGCATCATCGATTTCTGATGCCGGAGAGGCTGGACCGGAGTGGCCGGGATTTCGAGGTCCATTGCGTGATGGTATTGTAAGAGGTGTCAGGATAAAGACAGATTGGAATGTATCGCCGCCTGTTGAGATGTGGCGACGGCCTGTCGGTCCGGGTTGGTCATCTTTTGCCGTTCATGGCAAGCTCTTTTTCACTCAGGAACAGCGCGGTGAAAATGAAGCCGTTACCTGTTATAATATACTTACAGGCGAGCCTGTTTGGAGACACATTGATGCAGCACGGTTCTGGGAATCCAATGGTGGTGCCGGCCCGCGCGGAACGCCAACGCTTCACAATGGGCGTGTATACACATTGGGCGGTACAGGCATTCTAAACGTGCTCAATGCTGCTGACGGCAGTGTCATCTGGTCAAGAAATACGGAAGTCGATACAGAGACCAAGGTTCCTGTCTGGGCTTACTCAGGTTCGCCGTTGATTGTAGATGATCTTGTTATCGTTGGAGTCTCAGGTGCTCTGGCTGCCTATGATATTGACGTTGGCGAACCCCGCTGGTCGGGGCCAAAAAGTACTGAGGGCTACAGCTCTCCTCAACTGATGAATATTGATGGAGTAGATCAGGTGCTATTTATTAATGGCAGCGGTATTATCAGTGTCCTGCCGAATGACGGCTCATTACTCTGGAAATATGCATGGAAAGGTTACCCCATTGTTCAGCCCGCTCTCACTGCTGACGGTGGAATTCTGGTCAGTGTGGATGACCGAAACGGAATACGTCGTATTGACGTGACCCGGGAAGCAGATGCATGGACAGTAGAGGAACGCTGGGCCTCTAAGAAGATAAAGCCTTACTTCAATGACTCTGCTATTCATAAGGGCCATGTCTATGGTTATGGCTCCCGTTCTCTGGCCTGTATTGATGTCACCGATGGGACATATATGTGGAAGGGTGGACGTTATGGCCGCGGTCAATTTATACTTCTGGCTGATCAGGATTTGATAATAGTACTATCTGAAAAAGGCGAACTTGCACTGGTAGAGGCTCTGCCCGGTCAGTTTACTGAACTTGCAAAGATTCCTGCTATTGAAGGTAAAACATGGAATCATCCTGTGTTAGTGGGTGATGTACTGCTTGTTCGTAATGCCAGTGAGATGGTGGCGTACCGCCTGGCTCTTACAGGCAGCTGACAAGGATAAGCGAAAATAAACAATCTTTTTAACATTGGATAAATGAGCATATTGACAGGATAACAGGATCAACAGGATAAAAAAAAAGAACACTCGGTAGATCTTTTTATCTTATAAATCCTGTTATCCTGTCTAATTTATATTTGGAAATTGCTGGGGAACATATTTTGTTTATCAGATAAAATGAATCTATGTTGATTTAAGTGAGTAAATTACAAAATATATGCGGTCATTATAAAAGAAATGTTGTGTGTCCATACAGGGTTAGAATTTTCCTCAATTGAAGAACAGATTTTTTGCCCTGAAAGGGCAATACATACCAGCCCCGGGCATCGCCCGGGGTATGGAATTAAAACATCCAGCCCTGAAAGGGCGACATATAAGTAATTAATCCCACAGATATTTTTCATTGTAATTAATTTTGTATTTTTTAAACAAAGCCACATAAATTATCCTCAAAAGTTAATTTCGGATGATGATTTTTTTGAGTATCAATGGGGATCATGTTTACACGATTTTTGGTACTGAAAACTATATGCAAAAGAATTTTTGACATTGATTAAGGCATGGGAGTAATGTCTCCGATGTTTCGCCCTTACAGGGCTGGATGTATATTTGATTTTTTCCCCGGGCGCTGCCCGGGGCTGGTATGTATAACCCCTTTGGGGTAGGTCCTGAAAATGCAATAATATAAAAATTATCTACTTAAAACTCTTTTTAAGATCTCGAAATCACGAGTTCCATTGAGATGACAATAATATATATACTTAACTAAAAATAATAGTAAATGATTTGCTATATACTTTCGTAGTTTAATTATATGCGATTTTGGAATCTGTTCTTTGCAACCACACATTATGTAAAAAATCTAAAGATGAGGAATATCTTGATACGGAATCTACTATTATTTTTAGCATTTTTTTCTTATCCGACATTTATTCTTGCACAAGCTTATCAATATCAGGATTCTTTAAGTTGCACAACAATCCAAATAAATAATGAAACTGATATAATTAGCGTATTACCAGAACTTGTCAATACTTTGAAGGCTGGTGATGCTATTACAGTTTATAATGAATTGCATAGCCATTTTTTATCTTCATTTTTGGCATTTTTAAACCGGGAACATAACTTGTTAATCAAGTATTATCATGAAACTGAGCATGTAGATGGTCCACCTCAAGCTGATACGATTAATAATGAATTGAATTATTTCAATATTCAGAGTTCTGTCGATGGAAATAGAATTATGATTCCAGGATATGATGAGATTCCACATCCAAAACACGGTTGGAATTCATTGAAAGAACATTTCATATATCCTCCGATATGTCTACAGAACAAAGTTGTAGGTGAAGTAGATATATATTGTCATATTTCTACTACAGGTGATATTATTGGGACAAGGATAATACGATCCCTTCATCCTTTGATTGATAAAGCTGCGGAACGGGCTGTTAAACAGATAAAATGGGTTCCGGCAAGGACTAGAGACACTCCTGTGAGAGTATGGGTTAGAGTCCAGTTCAATATATTATGGTCAAAATATAATAAACCGGTTGTTGGTTTTCGAAATCTTGAGTCTAGGTGGCAAGCACTGTTTGTAGATCTGCATACTGAATCAAATTGCATTTGGTCTAGTAGTTTTTTACGAGAAGAATCCGTTCAAATTCCATATATGAGCGATGAGTGTTTTAAAATTCTATTTGACCATCCTGAGTATATTGTAAGTGTTCAACATATATTAGGTTACATGGGGTGTAATGAATACGGACTAGTAATAGATGGGGAACATATTCTATTTATCAGATAGTGTATTGATGTCCTTTAAGAATTTAAATAAAAACCGATTTTGAATTTTTTAATCTGCCTAACATGTTAAAATTAAAAGAAGAGGAATGCCTTGATACGGAATTTATTATTATTTTTAGTTCTTTGTCTCTATCCAACGTTTAATCTGGCACAAGTGTCAATGAAAGATGTTTTTATAGAGACTGAGTTTTACGGTGCTCTAAATAAAACAAGGTTAGAGTTTTTTATTGAAAATCAGGGGAAAAGGGATAGTGTGACAGCCGATTTCGGTTTTAAGATAAATAAAACTGCCATTGTGACTGATCTTTATTTGGAAATTGATGGGGCGCTGAAAAGGGCAGAGACGTTATCGGAGAGGGCGGGTACAGCAATATTTGAACAACTATCTCAACTACGAATTGATCCGGCAGTGATGATAAAAAATGACAATGGAATGTATAGCATAGCTGTATTTCCGGTAAACGCCAATGAAGTACGACGGTGTGTAGTAGAGTATTATTCTGTGTTGGAGCATAAAGACAATAATTTTTCAATGTGGACTTTTGAGTTTGAGTCTTCTAATTGGAATAATCGTGATCGCACTCAGTGGAATAATATTCAAACGACAAGGACAAGTACACGGGATGCACACTACCATTTATCATCGTCTAGCTATTGGCCTTTCAATACTGAGGCAAATATTACAGCAGGAGATGTTAAATATGAGTTTGCATCCGGGGAAAGGTCGTATACATTTAAATCTATTTCGAATGATCAAATTGAAATTGGCGTTAATTTTAATGCATTAGAAAAAGACATTTGTCTTTATAATGATGAATGTCAACTGTTTCAACATCAATGTCTTTTTACACGAAAAATTATTGAAATTAACAATAAAACTGATATTATAACTGTCTTGCCAAAACTTATCAATGATATTAAGAATGATGAGTCCATTGCAGTAAGTAATGAATTGGCCAGTCCGTTTCTCGCTTCATTTTTGGCGTTTCTGAACCATAAATATAACGTGCCAGTCAACCTTCATCGTGAAACTGTGCATTGGATGAATTACGATAATCAATGGATGTACATTGATTCATTGATTCAGATTGACTCTTTTGCTGGTAATAAGAAGCCGGCCTTTTTCTTATACTGTCCATTTCTCTCTGAATTTCCTAAATATGTCAACAGTTTTCAATATAGTTGGCATATTCGAAAAAAACAGGAATATCTCATAATTGGTTTGTCAAAATTGGTCTTAGAAGATAATGATGATGCCATGAAGGTCAGGCAGGAAGAGATAGAAAAATTCAAGATGTTGCAGCCTATGAATCATGAGGTGGATTATTTTAATGCAAAAGGCAGTGATGAGCATAATTCAATTGTGTTCTACTCACTTGATGAGCCTCCAACACCAAAGCATGGTTGGATGTCGTTAAAAGATCATTTTGTATATCCGCCCGAGCTCGAAAATATAAAAATTGAGGGTACAGTTTCTGTATACTGCTATATTACAAGCGATGGTAAGATAGAACAAACCAGGGTAATTCAATCATTGCATCCGTTAGTTGATAACAGGATGATAATGGCAATTAGACTTACTGAGTGGCTTCCTGCCACGTACCGGGATCAAGCTATGAGTAGTTGGCTTATGGTACCTGGTATAGTTAAGTGGAGCGGCAATAAGCCACCACATGGCCGTATTGATAAGGTAGAATATACTGCTGAACAGCTTCAGGAAGAAGTGAGTATAGTATTTGAAGATTATAAAGCTGTTGCTATTACAACTGAATTTTCCAGAGAAAAAGCTTTTAAAATTAAATACATGAGTGATAAGTGTTTTGAAATTCTATTTGACCATCCTGAGTATATTGTAAGTGTTCAACATATATTAGGTTACATGGGGTGTAATGAATACGGATTAGTGATAGATGGAGAACATATTCTATTTATCAGATAGTGTATTGATGTATTTAAATTCAATGTTTAATTGATTAGATTAGAAAATTATTTTTAATATAACGGATCCTTTATCGGTTTCAATAAAAAACACCGGGTGTTAAATTCACAACCATATATTAAACATTTACAATTCATAAAACAATTTAACACCCGGTGTTTGAACGTTAATGTGGTGTTTGAACGTTAATGTGGTGTTTGAACGTTAATGTGGTGTTTGAACGTTAATTCTTTACTGATCGCTACGCCTTCAACGCTTCCTCAAGTTTCATTTTATAGGCTCTGCCCACCGGCAGGGTCTTGTTTTTTAACCTGACCATATTTCCTTCCAGCTGTCTTATTGCATCAATCCTGACAATAAAGGATTTGTGTATTCGGATATAACAGCCTGAAGGCAGACGGCATTCCATCTCCTTCATTGGGCCTGCTGTTAAAATCATCCCTTTGACAGACCAGATTTTAATGAAATTACCATATGCTTCCATGTAATCAATTTCATTGTTTTTCAAACGGTATGTCTTTTTATCCGACTCTATCATGACATATTCTGATTCCGATTTGTTGGCTGTTGCTACACGCGGTGCATTTTCCAATTGTAGCAACGGGTGTTTATTTACAGCTTTCAGAAAACGCGGAAAGGGTATGGGTTTGAGCAGATAATCCATTACATCGTATTCGTATCCTTCCAGTGCATACTCTGAATATGCTGTTGTCAAAATAACCTTGGGTGGGTGTTGCAATGTCTTCAGGAAATCCAATCCCGTGAGTTCAGGCATTTGTATGTCAAGGAATATCAAATCGATATTATTTTGTTGAAGGAAACCGGCAGCTTCTATGGCACTGGAACACTGTCCACTTAGTTCAAAGGCGGGCAGAGTGGCAATATATTTTTCAATGATACGCCTTGCCAGGGGCTCATCATCAACAATAAGACAGCGGATTTTCATAATTGCATCCGTAGATCAACTTGATATTTTCTATCTCCATTATTAATAGAAAGATTGTATCTATTGGGATAGAGCAGTTCAAGGCGCCGTTTTACATTAGCCAGTCCCATTTGTGGTGAATCTTCCGATGTTTTAACAGGCATTGCCGGTGTACTGTTTTCCAAATGGAACTGGAGGTTATTATTGTCCAGGCTTACTGTAAGATAGAGATGCCCTGATGTTTTGGATGCATTCAAACCATGTTTAAAGGCATTCTCCACAAAGGGGACTAAAATCATTGGGGCAATCTTATATTCGTTGAAATCATCGTTGATCTCTATTTGAATATTCGCACCACGATTTAACCTCAATCTCTCCAGGTCGATATAATTCTGCAAAAAGGCCATTTCATCTTTAAGTGGAACCGTCTCTTTTTGAGACCCGTCCAGCACATATCGCATCAGATCTGAAAGTTTCAGAATAACGCACGGTACCTGATTGGATTGATCCAGGCTTAATGCATAAAGATTGTTTAGTGTATTGAAGAAAAAATGTGGATTAATCTGAGATTTTAACAAGGACAATTCAGTTTGTACTTGTTTATGCTCTGCTTCTTGAAGTCGGTATTGTTGTTTAATTCCCCGGGCGAAATACTGTAATCCAGCGGTAAATGTCATATAGAGAATGGCCAGACCAATGCCTGAGACATGGGAGTTGGGGTCATTGTCAATCAAACGGTGAATCATTTGGGTGAGTGGTTCGGAAATCCCCAAAATGATAATAACAGATATGCCATAGTGTAAATATTTTCTGTTCTCAAAGTATTTGTGCAGGACATAGAGGTGTGTGTGAACAGGAAAGAGCCCTCCCAGCGTCAATACAGCGCCTATTTTAACACCCATAGCCATATTCTCAAATAGTGTCACGACAGTGAACATCAATGCAAAATACGATAGCCACGATGCAGAATAAAGGACAATAAATTTTATGCGTTTATGTGAGGTCTTCTTTTTCATGATGTCTTTAATATAAACCTTGTGAATGTAAAAACAAAATCAGAATGACCAACGGCGTTAATCATGCTTATTAGTCGTTTATCACGAAATAATTACCGGTCTTCATCTTTGTTGAAGAATTATGGATCTTTGACCGTAAACTGGGCAAAACAGAGGAGGAATATTATGAAATTAATTTTAGTGGTATGGGCGTTTTATTCAGTTCTTTGCCCATTGTCTGCCCAGCAAAAAGCCGGGACAAATGTGGATACAGCTAATGTGTCCCAGATTGTTACAGAATTGGACAGTGTTGACGTGCCCAACTGGCGGCTCCATTTTGGATTGTTCACATTACCTGCCCTGAACAATAAACAGCAAATGAAGAAACGGTATCAGGAAATTCTTCATCAGATAGAGATTCTGGAAGAAGATGTAGAAGAGAAGCAGGCTCTGCTTGATAATACAAAAGATGCGCTGCATCAACTGTTAAATGGGCAATTGGAAGAAAGCAATAGCAGCAGCTTGGTATTGGGCCTCTTTAAGCATCGGAAAAAAACCAAGGGGATTGAAGTAATATACGATGAAAAGAGCCTCTTCTGGGGGGCCATTAAATGGGGTAAACGAGAGCCAAAGGTGAAAAAATAATTATTAGATATGAAAAGGAGGGTTTCTTGAAGAAGAACAGATTCTTAGTGATAGCGTTGTTGATGCTGATTCATGGTGTTGTTTTTTCGCAGACACAGTTTTACGGAAAAATAACGGATGCATTTTCTAATCAGAGCCTGTCTAATGTCAATATATATATTGAGAATACATATGTAGGCACTACCTCTAACAGTGAGGGGCGGTTTCAATTGAAAGTCCCCAAACTGCCGGCAAGATTGATATGTTCACATATCGGTTATGAGACAATGTATATTTTATTGAATACTCAGAGTCAATTTCAGCTCAATGTAATAATGAACCCCACAATCATTAAATTGGATGCCGTGGAGATCTATGCTGATAATGAGGACCCGGCAGTTAGAATTATGCGGCAGGTTATCAGCAAAAATATTGAACAGAAAGCAGCATTGAAATCCTATCAGGCCAAGGCTTATTCCCGGATTATTGTAGGGCGTGATACTTCTCTATTATCACTGGCCGAATCAATTTCCACTTTGTACTGGGATGGTAAGCTGGGCATGAGAGAAGAGTTCAAGGCAAAGAAACAGGGACGGCAGCTTCCTTACCTGACAGATCGGTCAGTTGGTGCGGAAGGAATACTAAATTTTACCGATGATAATATTGAATTAATGAATCACACTTTTGCCGGACCCGTGCACCCCAATGCATTGGATTATTATGATTTTGAACTGGCTGATATTAAAGGCATGAACAGTACACCGGTATTTGAAATTGATGTTCTGCCAAAATCAAAATTGCAGCCCCTTTTTAAAGGCAAGATCTATGTGCTGGATAAGTCATTTGCTGTTATAGAAGTGGATCTCAGAAATTCAGGAAGCTTTAGTTTTGCCACGATGCTTAAATCATTTTCAGGACATTATCAGCAGCAGTATTCCAACTTTGGCAAAGATTTCTGGTTGCCGGTAGATTCCCGTTCAGAAGAGTGTTTTGAAGTTGATATGGGCATGTTGATTTTTCCTGAAGCCACTGTACAGAAAATTTCCCGTATTTCTGATTATCGTGTCAATGTGGAAGTTGCTGCAATGATATCTCACATAGACACGTTGAAAATTTCATCATCAGATAAAGCGTCTCTTTTGGCTAATCATGGTGCATTTGAAGATTTTGATGGTATTCCTTTGACCATTAAAGAATACAGGCTGTATTCAGAGCCTGATACAACATTGACACTTATGAAGGCGTATCCACCGCGAGGAGCCTTGAGTGGATATATGCGTTCTAAAGAAAAAGATATGGAAGCGGCCCTTTTAACGCACAGTGACTATAATGTTGTAAATCCAAGCTCCAAATTTGGATATGAAGGCTGGTATAATAGAGTTGAAGGTCTGCATCTGGGTATTAAAGTCAGTAAGAAATTTAATCGATTAAATACTTCTGTAACAGCAGGTTATCAGACTGCCCGTAAAAAACCATTTATCAAGGGTAGTTTGAACTATGATTTTGCCGGTGGCAGCCTTGCACCAACTCTCTCTCTCCAATATGCAGATCAGGTAGTTCCACGTGTGCGTTCACAGCGCTATGGACAGTTGTTGGCAAGTTTGGTGCCTTTCGTCGGAATAGGGGATTATTTCGATTATTATCATACAAAGGCTGCACGGCTGAATGCTCAATGGAAATTTAATTCTATTGATACGCGGATTGAGACATTTCTTGCCTCTGAAAATGCCGGTTCTGTTTCAACAGAGTCGGATTGGGCCATATGGAAGAAATCCGGTGGTTTCCGTGTGAATCCTGCAATTTATGAAGGCAGAATTAATTCGGCAGGAATACGATTCAACTATGATTCAGGCATGAACGGTGATCCCTTTGAACGTATTGTCGGTGGCGGCCGCTACAATACTCTATCACTGGAACTGGAGCACAGTTCGGATCAGTTGAAATCAGATTTTAATTACACCCGTCTCACAGGGTCGGCCGAATGTTCTGTGAATACATTCTATCGTCGCCGTCCTGATCCGCAGTATCTGCGTGTCCGTATTGAGGGTTCTACTTTTACCGGAGATCTACCGCTGCAGCGGTGGATGGGTATTGATGGAAGTATGTTTGGTCATACACCTTTTGCTTCATTTCACACAATCCGTAACCGTATTCTGGAAGGGGAGAAAAAGCTGGCTCTTTTCTGGGAATATAATTTTATGACCATTCCATTTGAATGGCTTGGTCTGGCGTGGATAGCACAACAGAAGTTTGAACTGGCTATGCACGGTGCACATGGCCGGACATGGATAGAGGCTGGCACACTAGATCAAATCAATCAACAATTCAATCCATTTTATAAAGATGCGTGGCATCATGAAGTCGGTATCTCAATGAAGTTTAAATATTATTTCTTTGGTATCCGTTTGGATATTACAAGGAATCTGGAAACTAATCAACATTATCTCGGATTCGGTCTACAGATGATCGGTATGAGTTTTTAAAAGGAGGAATGAGCATGTCTATATTGAAAATTCAGAATTTATCCAAGACATACAGCAATGGCGTTAAGGCCTTGAATGATGTTTCACTGGAAATTCCCAAAGGACTTTTTGGGCTGTTGGGGCCAAATGGTGCCGGTAAATCTACTCTCATGCGCACTATTGCTACACTACAGGAGGCAGATTCAGGCAGTATTGAACTCAATGGCCTTGATGTAATTAATGATAAAATGGGTGTTAAACGAAATCTGGGATATCTTCCTCAGGAGTTCGGATTTCATCCAAAAGAGACGGCATTTAGCTTTTTGAATCATTTTTGCATGCTGAAAGGAATTACTGACAAGTCATCCAGACAGGAACTGGTAGAATCTCTGTTGCAGCGTGTCAATCTATGGGATGCAAGGAAACAGAGATTGGGTACTTTTTCCGGTGGAATGAAACAGCGTCTTGGTATAGCTCAGGCGTTGATAGGCAATCCCGGACTTATAATTGTTGATGAACCCACGGCCGGGTTGGATCCGGAAGAGCGGGTACGTTTTCATAATCTGCTAAGTGAAATTGGTGAGAATGTAGTTGTGCTACTATCTACACACATTGTAGATGATGTCAGTGATCTCTGCCCGCAGATGGCCATAATCAATAAAGGAGAGATTGTTTTTACTGGAAATACGGGAGAGGCCATTGATGTAATGAAGGCTCAGATTTGGGAAAAACCAATAGAAAAAACCTCTTTGGATGAATATAGATCACGATATCATATTCTGTCTACACGTCTCTTTGCAGGCAGGCACTATATTCGTATTTTCCAGGCTGAATCACCGGGTGGAGATTTTATACCTGTAGATGCCAAACTTGAAGATGTTTATTTTAAACACCTGGAACGGGGCATTAATAACCCTGTTGCAGGTTGATCCTGGGGAGGAATTACATATGTTCTTGACTATTTATAAACAGGAAGTCAGGCGGCATCTGGGTGAACCGATGCTCTATATTTCTTCGGCTTTCATTTTTCTCATGACGTTTTTGTTTGCAAAAAATACTAATCCGGATAATGTTATTTTATTGGTGCGACTAACCAGGGAATGGCATAATGCCCCTTTAATTATTGCCAAGATTTTTGCAGTATGGGGAGGGATGGGTTTATTGGTAACTATGGTAATGTCAGGAAAAGCCATAGTTAGAGATTTTTTGGCAAAGACTCAGGATTTTTATCTGACTTCACCGGTTAGCAAAACCGAATACTTAATGGGGCGGTTCTGGGGAAGTTTAACTGCCAACCTATTGGTTTTTGCAGGGATGATTGCCGGTTATATTCTGGGATGTTTAAGTATTGATGCTGCGTATTATGGCCCTTTTACACTTTCAGGTTTTCTAGTGCCTCTGCTTTTTATTGCCATACCCAATCTGTTTATTGCGGGCAGTCTCTTTTTCTCATTGGCAACACTGACACGCCGGATGATAATGACTTATGTTGTGGGTATTGCATTTCTACTTCTGACTGTCAGTGTATCAGCTCTGCTGACACAGTTAAAAATTCCCATGCTGCGAGCATTATCAGATCCTTTTGGCTATGCTGCTTTGGCAGTCTCAACTACAAATTGGACTATTGCAGATATTAACAGTCAGGCAATGCCTGTCAGTTTGTATTTGATACTTAACCGTGTGGTGTGGTGCGGACTGGGAACTGTGGCTTTGTGTTTAACCATGTACCGTTTCAAGATGCATTCCATAAAGGAGCAAAAAGCTTCAACCCCCGCGATTGTGCATGAGACAGCGCCTGTTTCACAGCCCCGGCCTAGATTAGATTATACAGTTCCTGTAATGACCTGGAATCACCGGCTTGTACAGACAGGACACTGGATAGGACGTGAATTGGGACGGATCCTGAAGCACCCGGCCTATATCATCCTTACAATATTGGGTGCTGCCAATGTCTACTCCAACTTTGTACTTAATGTGGATATGGCTGGCAGCCGTGTACAGCCTTTGACATCATGGTTTTTGGCTCATACAAACATTGCCTGGGGATATATGATTCCTCTGACCATTCTCTTTGGTGGGATGATTGTCTGGCGTGAAAGAGATAACTGTTCACATCCCTTTTATGATGTGCTACCCTTGCCAAGCTGGATGGCTATGACGTCCAAGTTGGCAGTCCTGGTGGGAATGCAAACAGTCTATTTGCTGGTTGTAATGATGAGCGGCATCCTTTCACAACTTTTGATTTTTCAATTCACTGATATTCAATTGGGGCTTTATGTTCAGACTCTTTTTGGAATTGAGTGGGTGTCCTATATACATATGGCAATTGTTGTAGTAACAATTCAAAATCTATCATCCAACAAGACCTTGGGTTTTTTCCTCTCAACCATGTATTTTGTGCTGGATTTAATAATTTTTCCCATTCTGGGATTTGACCAGATCTTCCTGCGTTACGGGCATACGCCGGCTCATATTTATTCAGGCATTAATGGATTTGGACATTATTCAACCATTATTTTGTGGTATACACTATACTGGCTGCTCTTTGCCGGACTGTTTCTGGGTACCAATGCTTTATTATGGCGAAGGAATGAAGAGACTCACCTGAAGTTTCGCTTTATTGTGGCTAAAAGACAGTGGCGGCGTTCACATGCCTGGAGTCTGGGTATATTAGCAGGATTATATCTGCTGGTTGGAGGGCATATAATATCAAACAAGTTTGTGGCTAATAATTATTATTCCCGCAATGACTTGAGAGATATAAAAGCTGAATATGAAAAAGCTTACAGTCCGCTTATAGATCAACCTCAACCCTTGCCAGTGCATATAAAGCTGGGCATCGATTTTTATCCTGAAGACCGTGCCTGCCGCATACACGGACACTACCAGCTGAGGAATAAAAGTAATCTGCCAATGGATTCAGTGTTAGTAAATCTTTCTGATCGAAGGATCTCTAATATTCATCGTATGGATTTATCACTTCCATCGCAGATTATTCATCAAAATTCACGCCTGGGGATGTATATCTACCAATTGGATTCGCCTTTGGAACCCGGTGAAGAGATGGCATTACATTTTGATCTGGAGTTCAAGACACAAGGATTTACAGAAAATAATCCCAAAAATGAATTGGCAGCCAATGGTTCGTCCTTGGTTTTATCCGTATTTGGGTGGTCGGACTTCTTCCCAATGTTAGGGTATAGCGGTTCTATGGAACTGGGCAATAAAATTCAACGGGCTAAAAGAGGTCTGCCCGATAAGGCTCCATGGCTCAGCCTGGAGGAGATTGATCAACTTACCTATGGAATGGGCAATGCGTTTGTTACCTATGATGCCACTGTAAGCACATCGGAAGATCAGACTGTGGTGGCTAATGGCAATTTGATCCGGGAGTGGCATGAGAACGGTCGTAATCATTATCATTTCACTTCAGAGACACCCATGGTGCCGGAGTTTAATTTTACATCACAAAATTTTACCGTAAAACAAGTACACCAAAATGATCGCATGGTTGAGGTGTATTACAATCCCAGCCATCATTATAATGTAGATCGCATTCTTCAGGGCACAGCAGATGCCCTGGCCTATGGTGATCGCTATTTCACACGGTATCCATATTCGGTTATTCGTGTTCAGGAGAATAATGAGTATATGGGATTTGGCGGTGCACGTGCTCTTCCTTCATTGGTGCAGTGGCGGGAGTCAGCCGGGTTTATCAGTCGTCTGGATGAAGATGCTGTGGATATGATCTATTTTATTGCTGCCCATGAGATGGCTCATCAATGGTGGGGTGTCACCATGCAGCCCGCTGCAGTGGAGGGTGCTGTATTGGCCACGGAGATGCTGGCGCAATATACAGCGACGCGTTGTTTTGAAAATCGTTACGGACAGGCTATGACACGCCGTCTTTTAAAACTGGATATGAACGGCTATCTTAGCGGCCGGAAACGTGATGTGCTTGGTGAGAGAATCATGCTTCACAGTTATTTCAACCGTTATATGACTTATGACAAATCCAATGTAGTAATGTATGCTTTAAAAGAGTATATCGGAGAAGAAGCCATCAATAATGCCCTGAAATCATTGCTGGAACGGTTTAACTACAGAGAGAAAGACATGGTGACATCAATAGATGTGGTGGATGCTCTCCGTAAAGTTACTCCCGACAGTCTTCAGTATCTAGTTACAGATTTTTTTGATACAATTACCCTGTGGGAGAATAAGGCTGTATCTGCAAATGCGGAACAGGAAGGTGATGGACGTTATCATGTCAAACTTGCACTTGAGACCCATAAGTTCAGAGCTGACAGTATTGGCACCCAGACTGAGATATCTATTGGTGATTATATGCCGGTGATGGTATTCGGCAAAGATGATAAGGTGCTGTACAATGAAATGGTTTATTTTGATGAGAACATGAAAAATCTGGAGATCATAGTCGATGAGAAACCTCTGGAAGCCGGCCTTGATCCCTATTTGCTGCTCATTGACAGGAAACGTGATGATAACCGTGTTCCCATTAAACTGGAAAAATAAAGAGGAGAAAGAATTATGTCTCAGTCTACACTAAAGCGTTTTCTGGTTATCACATTGTCCGTAATGACATGCTGGACAATTTTATTTGCTCAATCGCTTCAACCAGTCGCTCCTGAGAATTTGGCCGCCAAATTCGATGAATACTTCTCAGCTTTGACTTCGCTTGACAAATTCAATGGATGTGTCTTAGTGGCAGAGGATCAAGAAGTTCTGTTCCATAAAGCGTACAATGCAGCAGATAGTGTCGCTGGTTTTCATGCAGATCTTGATCGCCAATTTATCATTGCATCAATCTCCAAGTTGTTTACAAAGATAGCTATTTTCAAGCTTGAAGAGCAGGGTAGATTGTCGACACAAGATTATATCGGCAAGCACATCGCTGATTTCACCTTGGGTGAAAAGATTACTATCCAGCATTTACTGGACAATACTTCAGGCCTGCCCCGCACATCCGGAGCACCCAATTTTGAAGAGATCCCTTTGGAAGCAGTCATGGACTCCATTCGTACTCTTGATCTCATTGATGAACCGGGGGCAAAAAAGCATTATTCCAATGCCGGATATTCAGTGTTGGCCTATATCATTCAACAAGTGTCCGGGCAGTCCTTTGAGCATTATCTGAAGAATGCACTATTGATCCCCTTTGGTTTAACGCATACAGGCATGTATCATGTTGATTCTGATATTCCAGGTTTAGCAAAGGGGTATATGCTGGAAGATGGTACGTTGTCCAACGTCGATGAATTGGTGGTCAACTCATACGGCGCAGGGGGGCTATATTCCACAACCCGGGATTTGATGACTTTCTCCTGCCGTCTCTCTGATCCAGCATATGTCAGTGCTGCAATTGCGGCAAAAATGAAAGGAGATAATGACTATATCCGATGGACTGGTGGGAATATTGGGTATAACTCTTATTTCAAGAAATCGTTCACGACACATTTAACAGTGATTATTCTCAGCAATTTTCACATAACGCCCATGAATAAAGTTGTTGAAGACATCAATGCCTTAATGGATAGCAAACCTTATGAATTGCCAACGTTAATCAATAATATTGCAGTCCCGGTGGCACCGGAAATTCTCAAACTATATGTGGGACAGTATCAACTTGAGGTAGATAAAAACATAAAATTTGATATCCAATTTACTGAAGGCCGGTTGATTTTAACACAGCTCGGCACTGAAAATCGGGATGAATTATTTCCAAAGTCGGATACTCAATTTTTC
>JAGLOF010000008.1 GCA_023139105.1 bacterium | reverse complement strand
CGTTCTGTGCCGTGGCAATCTCCTTGCGCTATACTCGTGTAACCTACAGTTCCCGCCGATGTTTGATGAGGCTGTTGCTATGCGTCTCCGGATGTTTTATGGATTAATAAAACCACATCAACATGCTGTGTTTATCTGTGGAGATCTGCTCCTCAGATGATACGGATTATCGCAGAATAGATTACTCCGGCAATATAACTTCGTGGTTTCTATGTCGATTCATGTTAACCGAGTCAAATAATACCCACTCGATTCGACATAGCACTCGTAAATATTACAAAAAATATGCTGGGACACCCCCAAATTTATTTTTTATGGCACTTAAGTCACTGTTTTTTATAGCTTTGTTTTTTAACAACTGAAAAGTGTCGAAAACAGGGGAGCGGGAAGGGCGGCTTCGTGTGCTCTGTGTGCTTTGTGCGAGTACTCTTCTTTAATTTTCGAATTTCTATCTGCGGCAAAATTAAGTATTTACCTAATCAAATCAGCATAGAGCCTTTTTTTAAATCGGGATTGCTTGGAATTCCGGATTTTTTTATTAAAATTCCGTCAAAGCAAAAAACCCTCATTCCCGCTTATATTGAGCTTGCTTTTCAGTAGATAATTCCGTATGTTTGAAAGATTTGCGTCAGTTTACAGGAGGCCGTGTGAAGCGGTTTGTTTTAATAATAATTTTCAATATAATTGCCCAAATATCTGTTGTAGCATCAGATATTCAACATGGCAAATATGGCCGTGAATTTATGGATCATGGTGTTGGTGCACGTTTTTTGGCAATGGGCAGTGCAGCATGTTCTTTTGTTGATGATATTACAGCAATTTACTGGAATCCGGCTGGGCTTGCAAGCATGAAGGGGCGTCAATTTCATGCGATGCATGATGAAAGATTTGCCGGAGCCGTTAACTGGGACTTTATAGCAATTGGCGCAAGTGTAAAATCTGATATGTCATTGGCATTGGGTTTTTTCAGATCCGGTGTTGATCAAATTCCGTTAACAAGATTAAGAGATCCCAGTCTTGGAATTGGTGAGATATTTGTTAATGAAGAAGGGCGTACAATCGTCAATGATCCATATGCCTATGATTGGATTAATCAACAGGAAATAGCACTGGTTGCCTCAATTGGCAAGCGAAAGAGTGATAAGTTTTATTATGGTTTTTCTGCGCGAATTATTCGTAAGAATATGGGTGATAACGGTGCATGGGGGCTTGGTTTTGATGCCGGATTACAGTGGAATGCATATCAAAGATTGTGGATAGGTGTGATGCTTAGTGATCTGACAAATACTTTGATTGCATGGGATGGGGGATATAAAGAATATTTGAGACCACGAGCAACTGTTGGACTTAGCTATCCCCATAGATTTAAACCCGGCATTGTCAGACCCTCTGTTGATATTCGAATAAGTGCTGATAATATGGGTGAAGCGGCACAGTATAGTATAGGGGCAATGGAAGTTGAATTGGGCGCAGGTATAGAGATAATTCTTAATCAACCTTTTTCAATCCGCATGGGGGCTTTCCGTGGAGATTTCACTGTAGGTGCGGGCTTCAGAGTAGGCGCATTCGCAGTTGATTATAGTTTTGCAGCATCAAATGACTTGGGTGATTCTCATCGTATATCTCTTGGATTAGCACTAAAATAGTAAAAGTATTGTAAAAAATAAAAAACATGGCAGATCTACTTTTTTTATTGACAAGATCTGCTATATTTATTAAACTGAGTAAATTCAGTAATTATTATAGGTTAGTAGCTTTTTTGGAGGCACAGTGGCATACAGCATGACAGGTATTGGGATCGGAGAAATTGAAGCGGGTAGCTATACATGCAATATTGAACTGAAATCTGTAAATAATCGGTATCTGGAAATTTCATGTAGATTACCGTCTATTATATCGATGTTTGAGCAGATTTTGCGAGATCGTCTTCGTAGAGAATTGGATCGTGGTAAAATTTATGCACAAGTATCTGTAAAGCAAAATACCGATGCAGAGTTAGATCTCAAAGTCAATTGCACTACTGTCAGGCAGATAAAAAAATTATTGGATATAGTCTCTCAGGAAGCCGGACTTGATGAGCAAGTTACATTGAACCAGATATTAAAATTTACAGAGATTTTTGATACACAGAATGCAGAGAAAAATAATCCTGAACTGGCTAACCTTTTTCACAAGACTCTCGATCTTGCTATTGCAAATATGAAATCTATGCGAAATAAAGAGGGTAATGCCCTGGTAGAAGATATTAATGAACGTATAGTAATATTAGAAAGAGATAGAAAAACAATATTATCATTAGTTGATGATCATGTTAAAGCTGCACAAAATAAATTTAACCTCAGGATTGAATCACTCTGTACCGATGCACAGATTGATCCGGATAGGATTCAGGTTGAAATTGCAATAATGGCCGATAAATTAGATGTTACTGAAGAATGTGTTCGCCTTGCCAGCCATCATAAATTATTTATGGAAATTTTGCAAATTGACGGACCTGTTGGTAAAAAAATGAATTTTCTTTTACAGGAAATGAACAGAGAAGTTAATACTATCAGTTCCAAGGCCGCTAATGTAGATATCCAGCATCTTGCCGTCTCTATGAAAAATGAGATTGAGAAGATCCGTGAGCAAGTACAGAATCTGGTTTGATCAGAGATGAGTGCCTGTTTATTTGTAATTTCTGCACCATCAGGTGGTGGAAAGAGTACAATAATAAATTCTTTGTTGCGGGAATATCCCGAGCTTTGTTATTCTATTTCACTTACAACAAGGCCTCCCAGGGGGGATGAGCAGCATGGCAGGGAATATTATTTTACTGATACTGAGAGCTTTCAAAAGAAGATAGAAGAAGGCGCTTTCCTTGAATGGGCACTGGTTCATGGTTGTTATTATGGAACTTTGCGTGAAAGTATCTTTCTTGAACTTAAAAAAGGTAGAAGTATTATCCTTGATATTGATGTTCAGGGCGGTCTTCAGATAAAAGAGAAAATGCCTGAAGCTGTTTTAATTTTTATTAAACCACCATCCCTGGAAGTATTGGAAAAGAGGCTTCGATCAAGAAAAACTGATTCTAATGAAGTAATTAAAATGAGATTGAAAAATGCAATCAAGGAAATAGCTGTTGCCGATAAATATAATTTTTGTATTATTAATGATTTATTAGACGTAGCAGTTTTAAAAATAAAACAAATTATAGATAGTTTTAATTAAATAGCCATAGAGAGGAGAAATAACTTATGGCAAAGTATTCCTATGAAGAGTTGATTCGCAGAACCGGCAGTATTTATGAAACCGTGAACATTATGTCACAACGCGCTCGCCAGGTTAACGATGAACAAAAGGCATCAATAGATGCTGAAAAAGAGTATATACCGTCTTCTGATATCAGAGATGCAGAAGATTTTGATGATGTTGAAATTGACCGTGAAGCATTGAATCGTGATCGTATAAAATATGCAAAGCCTACTACAATAGCTCTGGATGAATTGGTTTCAAATCAATTAGAACATTATTATATAGAGCCTGATGGTAATCCTGCTAAATAGTAGAGGTGATTAATATGTCTGGCAGATTGGCACATAAAAAAATTCTTCTTGGAATAACCGGCTCCATTGCCGCTTATAAATCATGTGAATTATTGCGTATGATGCAGCGTGAAGGTGCTGAAGTCCGTGTAGTGATGACACAATCTGCTCAAAAATTTATTACACCCCTTACTTTGGAAACTCTATCGGGTAATGAAGTTGTAAAAGAGATGTTCCCTTCTAATCGTGTAATAAAAACCAGGCATGTTAGTCTGGCAGAGTGGGCCGATACACTGTTTATATGTCCTGCTTCTGCTAATTTGATAGGTAAAGTGGCCTCAGGGATTGCTGATGATTTTCTATCAACAGTGATTATGGCTTCAAGGCGTCCGGTAATTTTTGCTCCTGCCATGGATTATGAGATGGTGCAAAATCCAATCTATCTTGATAATATAGAGAAATTGAAACGATTTGGATATCATTTTATAGATCCGCAAGAGGGGCATCTTGCCAGTGGTGCCAAGGGACCCGGCAGATTGGCTGATTTCTTTACACTGTTTGAAAATTTGAATTTGATTTTGAACAAAACAAATTCTTTGGCCGGAAAACGTATATTGATTTCAGCTGGTCCAACACAGGAAGATCTCGATCCCATCAGATTTTTTACTAACAGATCATCCGGTAAAATGGGATATGCTCTTGCTACAGCTGCATGCTTAAGAGGTGCGGATGTGACACTTGTATCCGGACCGGTTAATTTAGAAGTTCCGATAGGAGTGCGTCTCTATTCCGTACGCACAGCAATTGAAATGCGCGATGCAATATTTGCAGCATGGCCACAGAATGATGTTTTAATAATGGCAGCAGCAGTTGCCGATTTCAGGCCACGCGAATATTGTAATAATAAAATTAAAAAATCACAATTTGATGCACAACTTGCATTAGCACAAAATCCTGATATTTTGCAGGAACTGACACTCAAAGAATCATCAGGATATAAAGTCGGGTTTGCCCTGGAGACAGATAATACCAAGGCTAATGCCTTGAAAAAAATGAATCAAAAAAAACTTGATATGATTTGTTTGAATGATCCTTCTGAAAAAGGAGCAGGCTTTCAGGGAGATACAAACCGTATTACCATATTTACAGCTGATGATCAAAAGCATCAACTTCCTCTTTTATCCAAAGCAGATACAGCTGAGGAAATCTGGAATGTCATTGAAACTTATTTATAGAAGACCTTTTGTATGCAAACGGCCATCACAGAAGAATTAATAAATTCTATTGCTACCTTTTTTACTCAGCAGCAGAATATTTATGGTGAATCAATATTTTTGGAACTTCCGGATTTTTCTCAGATATCCGTAACTACTACTGTTGAAGATAAAGTTCAGGATAAGATATGTAATGAGTGTGTACTGGCAAAAACACGTAAAACTATTGTTGCAGGTGCGGGAAATGAAAATGCAACATTCATGCTAATCGGAGATGTGCCTTCTACAAAAGATGATTCTATGGGTATACCATTTCTTGGTGATGCCGGCGATTTGCTGACAAAAATACTCGTAGCTATAGGTTTCAGAAGAGAAGAAATCTATCTGTCAAATATTATAAAATGTAGACCTCCCAATGGTAGGGAACCGCGTTTTGATGAAATGCGGAGATGTCTACCAAGGTTGGAGCAAGAAATATCATTGGTTAAACCAAAAATGATATTGGCCCTTGGAAAGACAACGGCCAGGATATTATTGAATTGCAACGAGAATATGGAGCAATTGCGCAATAAGTTTCATAACTACAGGAACATTCCGTTAATGGTTACTTATCATCCCACAAGTTTGTTGAAAAAAGCAGATTTAAAGCGGACTGTCTGGGAAGATGTACAGAAATTCAGAAAAGAATACGATATTGTAGTAGGAGATAAACCTGCATGGCGTCGGCCACAAAAATAGATATGAACACTTCAAAAACTATTTCAACCTATGACCGCGTGCCTCCACAGGCAATACAAGCTGAAAAAGCAGTCCTTGGTTCAATCATGTTGGACAATGAAGCCGTTGGGCAGGTATTGGCTATCCTGGATTCCGATGCTTTTTATAAAGGAATTCATCGGAAAATTTATTCAGCAATACATAAATTGTATGAGATGAGTGAACCTATTGATCTTATTACATTGGCTGATGCCTTAAAACGGGCTCAATTACTTGAAGAGGTTGGCGGCACTTATTACCTTACCGAATTAACAGAAGCAGTACCATCTGCAGCAAATGTAGAGTATCACTCCAAGATTGTTTTGGAAAAATTTTTATTAAGACGATTAATTGAAGAATCTTCAAGTATAGCCAGAGATTGTTATGAAGGTCAAGAAGATGTCTTTGATATTATGGACAGATCTGAGTCGAGAATTTTTGCTCTGTCAGAAAAAAGGATTCAAAAGAGTTATGAACATATTTCACCTATCATGCATACGGCTTTCGAGAAAATTGAAAAATTTCATGGGCAGGAAGGCAGTATAACAGGTGTAGCTTCTGATTACGATGATCTTGATAATTTGACATCAGGTTTCCAGGAATCTGAGCTTATAATTATTGCAGGACGTCCTTCAATGGGTAAGACTGCTTTTGTATTAAATCTTGCCAGAAACGCTGCAGTCAATCATAATGTACCTGTAGGTTTCTTTTCTCTTGAAATGTCATCTGAGTCTCTGGCAATACGTCTTCTTACTGCTGAAGCGCGTATTGATGCCCATCTTCTTAGAACCGGAAAAATAAAAGATGATCAGTGGCAGCAGCTCTCCATGCGTGCAGGTGCACTTGCCGAGGCACCTATTTATATTGACGATTCACCGGGAATCACGGTTCTTGAATTACGTTCTAAAGCCCGGAGAATGAAAAAAGAACATAATATTGGTATGATTGTAATAGATTATCTTCAGTTGATGCAAGGGCCTAAAGGTGTTGAAAGCCGGCAACAGGAGATTTCAGTGATATCACGTAGTTTAAAAGCTCTTGCAAAGGAACTCAATGTTCCTGTCTTGGCACTGTCACAGCTTTCTCGTGCAGTAGAGCAGAGACCGGACAAAAGACCGCTTTTAAGTGATCTTCGTGAATCAGGTGCAATTGAACAGGATGCTGATATGGTGATGTTTGTCTTTCGCCCTGAGTTTTACATGAAACCGGAAGAAGCCCAGGCAGAGGGGATAGATGGCAAGGCTGAGATCATAATAGGGAAGCAGAGAAATGGTCCGGTCGGTTATGTTAATCTAACTTTTGTAAAAAAATATGCCAAGTTTGAAAGCTGGACAGCAAGAGAAGAATTTTAAATGATGGTATCTGTACCAAAAAAGACAATTCAACTGAATGTTCCTCAGCTTAAAAAGAAAAAAACACATGGACAGACAATAGAGCCTCATGTTAGGAGGCATTATCATAAGATATTTGACGGTTTTCTAAAAGATGTTAATGAATATAATAAAAATGCAGATTTAGGGTTTTTGCGTAAGGCATATTCATTTGCCTATCTGGCACATAAAAATCAACTACGTAAGTCAGGAGTGCCGTATATTGAGCATCCTCTTGAAACTGCCAGAACACTTATAGAAATGAAAATGGATCCGGTAACAATTGCAGCAGGATTGCTACATGATGTTGTTGAAGATACCGGAATATCACTTGATGAAGTAAGAGATGTTTTTGGTGATGAAATTGCACAACTGGTAGATGGTGTTACAAAAATAAGCGAACTTAAATTTCAGACACACGCAGAACAGCAAGCCGGTAATTTTAGAAAAATGATATTCTCCATGGCAAAAGACCTGCGTGTAATTATTATTAAATTGGCAGATCGTCTTCATAATATGCGGACTTTATCTCATCTGCCAAAAAAGAAAGCCGAGCGCATTGCTCTTGAGACACGTGAAGTATATACACCTCTTGCACATCGTTTCGGCATAGCAAAAATCAAAGTTGAACTTGAAGATCTTTCTTTGAAGGCACTACATCCAAAAGAATACAATGAACTGATTCATCGTGTTGCTGATAAAAGAGAAGAGAGAGAAGCATATATAAGCCGAATTGTTAATCCACTCAAGATTGAACTTGAAAAGCATAATATTCACGCAGATGTTATTGGAAGAGCAAAGACATTATCTTCTATTCATTCTAAAATGAACAGACGCAATAAGACATTTGGTGAGATATATGATCTCCTGGCTATACGAATAATTGTTAACAAAATTGATGAATGTTACTTTGTTCTGGGTATTGTCCATACACTTTTTACACCTGTACACGATCGTTTTAAAGATTATATTGCAACACCTAAATTAAATTTATATCAATCATTACACACTACTGTTGTCGGTTATGAAGGTCGTATGGTAGAAATTCAGGTGCGTACCGAGGAAATGCATAGTATTGCAGAGATGGGAATAGCTGCACATTGGAAATATAAAGAAGGCCATCAGGATGACGATGAGTTAGATCGTTATAGCTCATGGGTACGCGAGATGATTGATTGGCAAAAAGATAGTCTTGACGCTGAAGAGTATCTGGATATTTTAAAAACAGATTTATTTACATCGGAAGTATTTGTTTTTTCACCTCGTGGTGATCTGTTTAAATTACCAATAGGCTCAACGCCTGTAGATTTTGCCTTTGCCGTCCATTCTGATATTGGTATGCATTGTATTGGTGCAAAGGTTAATGGGAAAATTGTTGCACTTAATACTCCTATAAAGAGTGGTGATTCTATAGAAATTATTGCTTCAGCTAATCAGCGCCCAAATCAGGATTGGCTTGCTTTTGTAAAGACATCCAAGGCAAAATCCAGAATTAAGCGTTGGATTAAAGAAACACAGTTGAAAGAAGCTATCAAACTGGGAGAAGAAATTTTAAACAAAGGAATTCGCCGTTACAAAATAAAAGTAACAAAAAGTAAAATGAATGTACTTGCAGATCATTTTAAGCTTCCGAGTATTGATAGGTTTTATGCAGCTGTAGGCAGAGGTGAGATATCATTCAAAAAATTATTAGAGTTCCTGGCACCTGAAAAAATTGAATCTACAGAACACATAAAAAAAGATAATGTTTTTGATAAATTTATTTTTCGCGCACGTAGTACTGCAAAAGGTGTTCGAGTTCAAGGTGTTGATAATCTTCTTATTCGTTTTGCCCGTTGCTGTCATCCGGTGCCAGGTGATACTATAGTTGGTTTTATCAGTAAGGGACGTGGAATTGTTATTCATAGAAATGATTGTAAAAATGCAGCAACATTGATGGAAATGCCGGAAAAAAATATTGATGTCTCATGGGATGTTGACGGCAAAGAAGCATTTATTGTACAACTTAGGATTCTGGCAGATGGGCGTAAAGATTTTTTAAAGGATTTAGGCGATTTAGCTTCATCAATGGATACAAACATTGTAAAAGTAGATTTAACAACTGAAAATTCATTAATTACAGTTTTTATTATACTGGAAGTGCGAGACTTGTCACATTTAAATCGTATTATCAGAAGGCTCTATCGATTGAAAGGCACGCTCTCAGTTGAGCGTGGCGATCAAGTTGACAAAAAACGATAACTCAAAAAACGGCAACCCCCAAAATACAGGAGTGATCGATGAGCAACATGGTAACAATTACCAAAAAGGACGTGGCCAAGCGAACGGCTAAAGCAGTTGGCGAGCGCATCTATATCACTGAAAAGATTGTTGATGGCGTTTTTACTGCACTGCGTGAATTTATGGCCGAAGCAGATCCTGAAGTGCGTATTGAGATTCGTGACTTTGGAGTATTTGAAGTCAAAAAAACAAAGCCCAAACCTAAAGCCAGAAATCCTAAGACCGGTGATATTATCTATGTACCCGCTCGTAGAAAAACACATTTCAAGGCTGGGAAATTATTAAAAGAGGTACTTAAGCAACCGCTTACATAGGTAAAATTATGGGTAGAATATTAGGACTTGATTACGGCAAGAAGCGCATTGGTGTTGCCATTACCGATCCATTGGGTATAATTGCACAGCCTTTTGAAACATGGCAAGGCCTGTCGAGACAGGGTGTCATTGAACAAATTCGAGAGCTTATTCAAGGATTTGGTGTTGTGAAGATTGTAATAGGTCTCCCGTTATCATTAAGCGGAAATAAGAGCCGGATGACTTTAGAGGTTGAAAGATTTGCAAAGATATTACAAGAAAAAATTGAGATTCCTGTTGTCTTTTGGGATGAACGCCTGTCTTCCGTTGAATCTCAACGTGCAATGCATGCCATGGAACTTAAACCTAGCAGGGACAAAGGTATGATTGACCGCATTGCAGCTTCAATTCTGTTGCAAAGTTACCTGGTATTCCAGGAAAACCTTAATTTGGCAACTGATCGGGAGGATGATTGATAAAGAAATTTAATGCGGAATTGCCATTAGCCGCTATTTTATTGATCTTTGCTTCACCGCCTTTTCCTACAGGTATTTTTGCATGGATTGCGTTAGTCCCGATATTTTTTTATTTAGAAAAAGCCAGTCCCAAAGATGCTTTCAGAAAAGGTTTGTTTTTTGGTTTAATCTGGACAACCGGAACTGTCTATTGGATTGCCTGGTCGACTGTAGTCGGTTTTTTAGGGACACTTATCATTGTACCCTTGTATAGCGGCCTGTTTTTTATCTTAGCTGCCTGGATTAAAAAATACCTGAAAAACTATGTGTTTTGGATTATTCCTTTCCTATGGACGGGTGTTGAAATTCTCTCTTCATGGGGGCTGTTTGCTTTCCCTTGGAATTTACTGGGATATACACAGACTTTTTCTCTGGAATTTTTACAGATAGCCAATATTACCGGTGTTTTTAGCGTATCCTTTCTAGTTGTTGTTATTAATGTTCTTTTCTTTTTAATAGCAAAACAACTGAAGAAGGGGCTGCGGCCCGTTGCTCTTAGTGTTGCATTATTACTTATAATTACAGCTAACTGGCTCTACGGTTATCGACAAATGCAACAAACATCAATTCAAGAGCATGTAAATATCTCTTTGATTCAAGGGAATATTGATCCACAGAAAAAATGGACATCTTCTTTTAAAGATAGCAATTTTGCCATATATCATAGATTAACAGCGTTTGCAGCTGATAGTGATCCCGATCTTGTTGTTTGGCCTGAGACAGCGGCTCCAACATATTTGGCGTATCGTATAAAATATTTAAGGCCGATTAAAAAACAATTGGAAGAGATTGGAGCCCCACTTCTTACCGGAGCGCCGGATTATCGCTGGATAGAAAAAGGCGTTGTTGAAAAGTATAATAGTGCACTTTTCATTCAACATGACCGATGGAATATACAACGATATCATAAAAATAATCTGGTTCCATTTTCAGAAAGAGTACCCGGTGTAGAACACATCCCTTTTTTACTTACAGTAGGAAATTATTTTAAACTGGGTATGGGGAATTTCAATAAAGGAGAGAGTCCTGTTCTTTTTTCTTTTAATCTTCCGCGTTTTGAAACTGAGACCCGTTTCTCATCGTTTATATGTTATGATTCTGTTTTTCCGTCATTTGTCAGAGACTGTGTTAGCATGGGAGCAGAATTTTTAGTTTTAATTACGAATGATGGATGGTTTGGAAATACTTCAGGTCCGTATCAGCATGCTAAAATAGCAGTATTGCGTGCTATTGAAAATAGAATATGGATTGCACGTTGTGCCAATACTGGAATCAGTTCATTTATTGATCCCATGGGACGTATACATGCTAGTACCAAATTGAACACTGAAGCTGTTTTAAACAGTCAGGTTGGACTCTCAAAAGAAAAATCTTTTTATACAAAGAATAAAGGATTATTTATAAAATCAATACAGTTCTTTAACGGATGTTTGATAATAGTTATCTTTTTTATGCAATTGATTTACAAGAGAAAGAAACTACATGCTAAATAGTAGAAAAATATTCTCAATAATTTGTAGTCTTACACTATTTTTCTCAAGTCTTCAAATTTATGCACAGGATTGGAAAGTTGTCAGTTTGAGTACTGTGAAAACCAGAAGTTTGGGATTGGGTGGCGCATTTACAGCTATGTCAGATCCATTATGTGCATGGGAAATGAATCCAGCAGGTGCAGGTTTTTCCAGAAATGAACGCGGCCCGTTAATTCAGCATAAAATTTTTTTGAATGGACTTGCACCGGGATTATTGATTAATAATTCCAAGGTTTTTAATGATGGGCTCTCACTTCTTGGAACACTAGTAAAAGGTGTCTATGCTTCAATTGGACCGTTTGCATTCGGTGCAGTTTTTGGTGAACAGATAATTAGTGATGTAAGGGCTTTTGAGGACAATAATTTATTTGATACATCCCAATATATTGATAACAGGAACTCAAGTCTTGGAATGTGCCTTTCTCTGGGGAGTCGTGTCTCTATTGGTGCAAGTGCAGAAATTTTCAAACGTAAAAATAATAGTAAAGAAATCTATAAAATCGGCTATCGATATGGCGTACAAGTCAGGACAAAGAATAATATTGATATAGGATTGTTTTTTACCGATTTACCTAATTCTTTTCAAAACGATCGTATCCCATTAGAGAGAATAGGTGACGAAACTCTTAATATCGGAATTGCATATCATTACAGTAAATGGTTGACAATTTCAGCGGATTTGCGTAATGTAAGTGATGAAGATCGCCCTGCAATCCGTGAACCACATATCGGAATGGAAGTTTTTCCAGTTTCCTTTGCAGGAATAAGAATTGGATATTTTCAATATAATTCAACAGACTTTATCTCTACAGGTTTGACTCTTGGAAATATTCATTTCAGTTCACAGAAAAGTATATTGGATTTAATACGCCTTGAAGCTACTTTTTTGCAGGAGTTAAGAAAAAATACAAAGACTAACTGGTTATTCATTACCGCTTTAATTGTTTTATAAACGGGAACTCAACTGCGTGATATACGTTAGATCCATAATGCTTTATTGGATGCTGTTTATTGGTTATACAGGTCTGGTCTTCTCTGCAGATGATGATCTCAGATCTCATGATTTGTTGATGATTGACGTATCAGAAAGGGTCGCTTGCACTATTGATTCATTGTACATACACTACCCGTTTAAAACAATACATTGGCAATATCAAGACAATATTAATGAGCAAGCGATATTTGTTGTCAGCAGTATAAATAAAAAGATTTTGTGTCAACCATTATCTGATCCTATACAGAATAATGAATTGAATATCGGACTGTACAACATTGAGGTTAGTTATTTACAGTCAGATCGAAAAGGTTTTTGGGGGAACATTTTTTTTATTAGAAGAGCCAGTTTTAATTGTATATTTACTCGTGTTTCACCCGAAAAAAAGACATTTAAAGTAATATGTGAAAAACAGTATTCAATCCAGGATACAGTAAGATGGCAGGATCATGAAAATATTGAAAAAGAATCTAACTATTTTCATATTTATGACTTGCCCGGTTACGCAAAAAGTAGTGATTTAGTACGTGGTTTGGCAGTTGCTGGGTTTTTCAGTAGTCTGGCCGCTGCCTTTTATCTAATTCGAAGCAGATGAAAATCGGAGAATTTTTATGCAGTATTATCGCAACCTGTTCATTTTTATTTTAATTATTATCGGACTGATTACCGGATGTAACCGCCACACAGTTAATTTGAAAAACATGACACCGGAACAGCAATACCAACATGCTAAATCTCTATTTGATAAAGAAGATTATTACAAGTCAAAGTTGGAATTTTCCATAATTGTTATTAATAATCCTGGGCATGTAATAATTGAAGGAGCTCAGTTTTATCTGGCTGAATCTCACTATTTTGAAAAAGAATATATTCTCGCTATTGAAGAGTATGAAAAATTGATCAGAAGTATTCCGCAGAGTGAATTTGTAGATGATGCACGTCTCAAAATCGGTTTGGCATATTCAAAGTTGTCACCCAGTTTTCATCTTGACCAGGATTACACTCGCAAGGCTATCATGGAGTATCGTACATTTCTTGAAGAATATGCTACTTCAGACCTGAAGTCGGAAGCAGAAAAATATCTTGAAGAGTCAGTAAATAAGCTTGCCATGAAAGAGTTCTATGCCGGTGAATTATATCGAAAAATGGGCTATCATCGTTCGGCTCTCATATCATTTGTAGCTGTAATTGAAGAATACCCTGCAACGGAAATGGCAAAAGATTCATATTATTGGAAGGCTGAATGTCATCGTACAATGGGAGACCTGGAAGACGCTGAATCAACCTATTTACAACTTATACAACTCTATCCCGATCATAAAATGAGAGCAAAATCTGAAAAGAGATTGCGGGAAATTAGAGAAGTACTGGCTAAATACACTATTGAGTAAAAAGTAACTTTATATTATGAAAACAGGATTTATTGGAGGGACATTTGATCCGCCGCATTATGGACATTTAATAGTGGCGGAGAGTATCAGATGCGCAGCTAAGCTGGATAAAATCATTTTTATGCCAGCTGCTGTATCTCCACATAAAATCCATTATCCATCATCTTCATCCGGATGCAGATGGGATATGTTGAAGCTGGCCATTAAAGGCCATCAGTATTTTGATGCTTGTGATTATGAGTTAAAAAAAGGTGGAGTATCATACACAATTGATACTGTTTCATGGATTACAAGGGAATCTCAATTCAAGAATAACCTTAATTCTTTAATAATTGGAGCCGATAGTCTGTTGGAGTTTGAAACCTGGAAAAGCTTTTCTTTAATTCTTGAGCTTGCAGATGTATTAGTTGCAGTGCGACCTGAATTTAATCTGAAAAATGTTTCTACTGATCTTCTCAGGAAAGTTACCGTAATTAATACTCCTATGATTGATATTTCATCTACAGGCATTCGAGCGCGTATAAATAAAGAGTTGCCGGTAAAGTTTTGGACTCCGGATGCAGTTGTCCGGTACATAGATGATAATGGACTGTATCGGTCATGATTAATCACTGGATAGGAAAAAAAATACTTACTTTTTTTATGGAAGTTGGAAGGCTCTGGCGTCTTTTTATCCTGTTAATAATAGCTACACGTTATTTATTTGGCAGGATGGATCTTGTTCTCAAGCAGATGAGGGTAATTGGCGTCAATTCTTTACCATTAATTAGTGTAGTAAGTATTTTTACAGGTGCAGTCACTGCATGGCAGGCAGTTTATCAATTTAATGGAGTTATGCCTGAAGGCATGACAATTGATTTTCTGGGTGCAGCTGTCAATGCGGCAATTTTAATTGAACTGTCTCCTGTGCTGGCAGGTATTGTAATTGCCGGACGCGTAGGTGCTTCTATTGCAGCTGAACTTGGCACAATGAAAGTTACAGAACAGATTGATGCTCTTGAGACTTTGGCTATTGATCCGATACGTTATCTGGCAGGGCCACGTTTTGTTGCAGGGTGGACAATGATGCCGGTTCTTGTCATCTATTCAAATATTATTGCTCATTTGGGAGCATTTGTTGTATCTAAATTTTTAATTGGCGTGTCAAGCGCCACTTTTTTTGGCTCAATTCAACGATATTTTAGTGTGTACAATGTTTATTCTGGCCTGATTAAGGCTTTCATTTTTGGTGGAGGTACAGCTTTAATTGGCTGCTCAATAGGGTTTAATACAGAAGGTGGTGCAGAGGGGGTTGGTAAGAGTACAATTAAGGCCTTTGTGTTTTCATCTGCATTCATCTTGATTGCAGATTACATTTTAGCTATGATACTATTTTAGACCAATGATTAAAATTAATAATCTTTCAAAATCCTTTAATGGGAAGCCGGTTCTGCAGAATATCAATCTTACAATACCTGATGGAAAAACCATGGTTATTGTAGGACAAAGCGGATGTGGTAAAACTGTATTGCTTCGTTCGATTATTGGACTTATGCACCCCGATTCCGGCTCTATTCTTATTAATAATAAAGATATTACAAAAATGAGTCAATCTGAATTATTTCAAGTGAGACTTGATTTTGGCATGCTTTTTCAAGGAGCGGCTCTATTTGATTCGATGACAGTTAGGGAAAATGTAGGACTGGCTCTTAATGAACATACAACTCTCAGTAGAGAGCAAATTTCTGAAAAAGTCGATGAAAGACTTAGCATGGTCGGCCTTGATACGATAGGCGATAAATATCCATCTGAACTTTCAGGCGGAATGAAAAAACGTGTAGGACTGGCAAGAGCATTGATTATGGATCCCAAATATGTTCTGTATGATGAGCCCACAACTGGTTTGGATCCAATTATGTCTGAACAGATAAATAAATTGATAATGGATACACACAGTCAACTTGATGTAACATCTATCATTGTTACTCATGATATGCACAGTGCTTTTACTGTTGGGGATATTATTGCTATGATTGTTGATGGCAGAGTTATTTTTTGTGGTACTGTAGATGAGTTTCAGTCCTCAGATCATGAATATGTTAAACGATTCGCCGTTCTTCAGTTCGGAGCTTCTTAAAATGGCAGGTAAGAAACAAAAAGCTCTATATGTGTGTCAGTCCTGCGGTTATGAGTCGGCACGTTGGCTTGGAAGATGCCCTGATTGTAATAATTGGAATACATTTCAAGAAGAGATGCGTATTGGTAAATCCGGAGCAAAACATTCCGGTTCTATTTCAGTATCTTCGCCAATACCTTTGTCGCAGATAAAATCACAGCAGGAACTCCGGCATACTTTGGGTATCGAAGAGCTGGACAGGGTGCTGGGAGGAGGTTTGGTTCCAGGTGCTGTCTACCTGGTTGGTGGTGCTCCGGGCATGGGAAAATCTACTCTCTTGATGCAGGCATGCAGTCATGTGGCAAAAAATGGTAAAAAAATTCTTTATATCAGCGGTGAAGAGTCAATAGGGCAGATAAAATTACGCGCAGAGCGTTTAGATGCTGTATCAGATAATTTTTATCTGGCAGCTGCTACAAATGTTGAAGCAATTGCACAGATGATACAAGATGAACGTCCTGTGCTGGCCGTGGTAGACTCTATTCAGACTGTATTCTCAGAAAATATGGAGAGCCTTCCCGGAAACGTAAGTCAGGTTAAACATTGCGGGCATCTTCTGACCAGGACAGCCAAAGAACATGGCATTCCTCTTTTCATTGTGGGACATGTCACCAAGGACGGCACCATTGCAGGGCCACGCGTTTTGGAACATCTTGTTGATGGCCTGCTCCTACTTGAAGGTGATGGTCAGCATATCTATCGACTGTTGCGTGCAGTTAAAAATCGTTTTGGCTCAACCAATGAGATAGGCCTGTTCGAAATGACAGATAAAGGAATCAATCAAGTCCTGAATCCTTCACAGCATCTTATTGAGCAGAGAAGAGAGGATATACCTGGAACAATTATCACTGTCAGTATGGAAGGAACAAGGCCACTGTTAATTGAAGCCCAGGCACTTGTCACACCTGCAAACTATGGAGTTCCCCAGCGTACTGCAACCGGATTTAATCCTAAAAGGCTATCTTTATTACTGGCTGTATTGGAGAAACGATTACGCTTAAAATTTGGAACACAGGATGTATTTGTTAATGCTGCAGGTGGATTGTCATTAAGTGAACCTGCTTCAGATCTTGCAGTTGTTACAGCATTGATTAGTAGTATTAAAGATATTGCCCCTAATAATAAGACTGTGGTTTTTGGTGAAGTGGGATTGACAGGAGAAATAAGAGGAATAAGTCACGCAGAGATGAGAATAAGGGAAGCTGAGCGTCTGGGCTTTAAATATGCAATATTACCGGCTGCAAACTGTAAAAAGATAGAATCTTCAAAGATGAAATTAATTGCAGTTAATAATGTTAAAGAAATAATGAACTCATTGTTTAACAAATAATGTAATCGGAATAATAGATTTGCGAAAAAACAATCCATTTAAGCTGTTGCACCAGGATAAGGGTACAAGTGCACGTGCCGGAATTTTAAATACTGCTCATGGCAGCATTGATACCCCGATTTTTATGCCTGTAGGAACTCAAGGAAGTGTAAAGGCCGTATCTCCTGATGAACTTGAGGATCTGGGTGCTCAAATTATTTTAGGTAATACATATCATCTTTACCTGAGACCGGGTGATGAGCTTCTGAAAGAGTTTGGAGGATTACACAAATTCAATAACTGGAAGGGGCCAATATTAACAGACAGTGGTGGTTTCCAGGTATTCAGTCTTTCAGATTTACGAAAAATTTTTGAAGATGGTGTTCGGTTTCAATCCCATATTGATGGTAGCTATCATATGTTCACACCTGAAAAAGTTATGGACATTCAGAGAAATATTGGTTCTGATATAATGATGGTGTTTGATGAGTGCTCGGCATGGCCAGTAGATTATGATACTGCTTTTCAAGCACATGAAAGAACATTGCGCTGGGCCAGACGCTGCCTGGATCATTTTGATTCAACAGAATGTCCCCATGGCTACAGACAATTGCTATTTGGTATAATGCAGGGATCTACATTTGAAAAGATAAGAAAACAATCTGCGGCCGGGCTTGTTGAAATGAACTTTGACGGTTATGCCATTGGAGGTTTGGCTGTTGGAGAACCCAGAGAGATATTAGTAGAAATGACACAGTTTGCCGCAAACTTATTGCCGGTCCACAGGGCAAGATATCTAATGGGTGTAGGTAAACCCGAAGATATTTTAGATGCCATTGAAGCTGGGGTCGATATGTTTGACTGCGTGATTCCAACACGTAATGGAAGGAATGGTACTGTTTATACATTGGATGGGAAAATAAATATAAAGAATCAACGTTTTAGGCAAGATAATAATCCCATTGATCCGAATTGCAGCTGTTATGCATGCTCTAACTTCAGCCGCGCATATATCCGGCATCTTCATCAAGCCGGTGAGATTTTAGCTCTAAGATTACTCTCCATACATAATCTGCATTTCTATCTTGATCTGGTCAAGGCATCAAGGAAAGCAATATTAGAGGATAGATTTTTCACTTTTAAGAAAGATTTCTTAAAAAAATATCAACAACAATAACCAGTTAATTGAAGGAGGCGTTTGTGCACGCACTATTATTCATGGCTAATCCAGGTTCCGGTGGTGGAAATCCAATTATGGCTTTTGCTCCACTTATTATGATCATTGTTGTCATGTATTTTTTCATGATTCGTCCGCAGGCCAAGAAGCAGAAAGAGTTAAAGGCCATGATGGAGAACCTTGAAAAAGGCGACAAAGTTCTTACCAATGGTGGAATAATTGGCACCATCCAGGGAATCAAAGAGGCTGAAGGTTTGATTTATCTTAAAATTGCCGAAAATCTCAAAATTGAGATGACCCGTGCTGCTATAACTCAGGTTTTGAAAAAGAAAAAAGAAGCCTAAAAATGAAAATTGTATTTATGGGCACACCTGATTTTGCCGTACCGACTCTTAAGGGCCTGCTAAAAAGTAAGCACGAGGTTGTTGCTGTTGTAACGCAACCTGATCGGCCTAAAGGACGTGGACGTAAATTGGCCCAGCCTCCGATTAAAGAGGCAGGGCTGGCTGCTGGTGTGCCTGTATTACAACCTTTGTCGATGAAAGACCCTACTTTTTTAGAAGAGTTGCATGCATTGAATGCAGACTGTTTTATAGTTGTGGCATTCAGAATTTTGCCGTCTTGTGTGTATGAAATGCCTCCAATGGGTACTTTTAATTTACATACATCATTGCTTCCTCAATACAGGGGTGCAGCTCCAATGCAATGGGCAATTATGAATGGTGAGATCGAGACCGGATTGACAACTTTTATGTTGGATCGCAGAGTAGATACCGGTGCCATACTGATGCAGAAAAAAGTTGAAATATTTCCTGATGATACTCTTGGAAGCTTGCATGACAGAATGTCGGCATTAGGTGTTGAATTGGTACTAGAGACGTTGAACGGTCTTGAGGATAATTGCTTGGAACCTTTGCAGCAAAGTGGCGACATTTCACAAGCTCCCAAAATTCTACCCGAGCATACACTTATAAAATGGGATTGGCCTGTAGAAAAGATAATTAATCGTATAAGAGGACTGTCTCCAATTCCTGGCGCCATGACATACTGGAAAGGACTTCGTTTAAAGTTTTATAAGGGTTTATCCATTTCAGAACCTGCGGGTAATTCCGCACATATACCGGGAACAGTATTATCAATATCGGGAAAAGGACTCATTATAAAAGCCACCACCGGATGCGTAAATATTACAGAATTACAGCTTGAAGGAAAAAAACGAATGGATATTGAAGCTTTTTCCAGAGGATGTTCCATGCAATATGGTGACACATTCAATAATTTAAAAGAGTTACAGAATTGACATTAATGATAAAAGATAATCCCCGCCAAATTGCGGTTGAAATAATTCAAAGAGTCTTTTCTCAAAAAAGTTATGCAGATATTTTATTGGAAAAAGCTCTGGCAAAAAGCAATATGATGTTGAAAGATAAAGCTTTATGTACAGAATTGGTCTATGGGACAATTCGTTGGAAAATGAAATTAGAATTTATTGTTAAAAGACAGTTCAGAGGAAAATGGGACAAGGCACCTGAACCTATAAAGTGGATTTTAATAACAGCACTGTACCAAATGTTATATCTGGATAAAATACCTGATTATGCTATTGTCAATCAAGCAGTAGCCCTTGCAAAAAAAAATAATATTAATGGTCATTGGGGTGGTGTTGTTAATGGGATTCTAAGGACATTTGTAAGAGATGAGAAAACAAAGGATATACCTGGGCATAAAGATAAAGTTGAAGCACTTGCATTGAAATGGTCACACCCTGGTTGGATGATTCAAAAATGGACAGATACCTGGGGCAGTGACAAAGCGATATTGCTATGCAAAGCCAATAACAGGCGGCCAAATTTTGGATTACGTGTTAATCCGCTGAGAACAAATAGAGAAGATCTGCTTGAAATATTAATTTCTCAAGGATTTGATGCCCAATTCTCCAGGTATCTTGATAATTTTATAATTGTTAAGAAAATTTCAGGTCTAACTGAGAGTGAGTGGTTTAAAAAAGGGCATTTTTCCATACAGGATGAAAGTTCAGCACTGGTTGTTCAACTATTAAATGCTGCACATGAAGAAAAGATAGTCGACTTAGCAGCCGCTCCGGGAGGTAAAACATTTTGTATAGCAGAGCAAGTTGCTGATAAAGCAGATATCATCGCATGTGATATTCATCGTAATCGTTTAAAAATGCTTATACGAGGTCGAAAGCGTTTGGGTTTCTTAAGGGTTTTTCCTATTTTAAGTAATTGCATGATGCCTGGTCTTTCGAATTCATTTGATAAAGTACTTTTGGATGCACCCTGTTCCGGTCTTGGAGTTTTACGTCGAAGAGTCGAACTTAGATGGCATCGACAGGAAAAGGATATTGACAAAATTATATCTGTACAAAGAAAGCTAATCGACCAAGCTGCATTGTTGGTTAGACCCGGTGGATGTCTGATCTACAGCACTTGTTCAATTCAGCCTGAAGAAAATGAAGAAGTAATAAGTGATTTTTTGGAAACACATTCTGATTTTCAATTGGAAAGAGCAGAGTCTTTTTTACCGGCATCTGTAGTAACTCCTGCTGGAATGATGAGAACATGGCCTGATATACATGGCATAGACGGTGCCTTCGCTGCACGTTTGCAGAAGAAGGAGTAGAGGGAACTATGAAATCTATAATCCAATGGTTAAAAAGCAAAATTCAACATTTCAAAGGCATGGGTGCTCTTGTCGTGACAATCATCATCTCGGTACTCTTGATGGACCTGGTCATCATGCCTATGTATATACATCTTGGTTCAGAGACAGAACTTCCTGATGTGACGGAATCTTCCTATTCAGAAGCCAAACAGATTCTTAAAGATGCAGGTTTTAAAATTATTAAAGAACGTGAGATATTTGAGGCCACTTACCCTGAAAGCACAATAATTTATCAAAATCCGCCACCATATTCTCAAGTAAAGAAAGGACGCCGCGTCTATGTTACTATGAGTGCTGGTGAGAAGATGGTCATAGTTCCCAATATTGTAGGATTAAGTGAACGTGATGCACATTTTCAGTTAAGGCAGGCCGGCCTGCAAGTTGCTGATGCATCATATTTTGATTATGATTCTTATCATCCCAAAGGTGTGGTGATGAGTCAATCTCTAATTGAGGGAAGTGAAGTAAAAGCTTTGTCTACAATCGCTCTAACTGTCTCTAACGGAGCTTATCCTACGGAATTTTTTGTCCCTGATGTGTGTGGTAAAAGTCTTAAAATGGCCAGACAGATGCTCAGACAGAATGGACTGTATATGGGGGTTATTGAATATAGAGTACGCAAGGATTTAATCCCGGATACTGTAGTTGAACAGGGAATAGACGGTGGCACAGAAGTGGAACAGGGCATTTCGATCAATTTGGTTGTCACAAAGCTTGAAGAGGATACTTGGCAATGATAGAGATCTGTCCTTCTATTCTCTCTGCTGATTTTTCAAGGCTTGGTGAAAATATTCATACAGTAGATCTTGGTGGAGCAGATCAAATTCATCTTGATGTCATGGATGGACATTTTGTTCCTAACATAACATTCGGCCCACCTTTGATTAAATCTATCAGACCTGTCTCTTCAAAACCTTATTGGGCACATTTGATGATCTCAGAGCCCGAAAAATATATCAAGTCATTTATCAAGGCTGGAGTTGATGGAATAGTTATTCATGCAGAAGTAAAGGCAGATACCGTTGAACTATGCAAACTCATACATGATAATGGCTGTGATGCCGGCATTTCTTTAAATCCTGCAACTCCAATTGAAGTAATATTGAAAATATTAAAACATTTTGAACGCGCTCTTATAATGACAGTAAATCCCGGATTTGGCGGTCAAAAATTTATGTCAGAACAACTTGATAAAATTGTCAGGATAAGAGAAAATTACGGAAATGACATTGATGTAGAAGTTGATGGTGGAATAGATGTATCCACAGCACCGATGGCTGTAAAAGCCGGCGCTAATATGTTGGTTGCCGGATCTGCCATATTCAGAAAAGCTGATCCTGTTGCAGCAATGACTGCGCTTCGTAGAGCAGCTGAAGATGCTGAGCAAATATTACAATAGGTAAATGCTGGTGAATAAATCGACAGGATCAGGAATAGAGCCATAATTTGAGAAGAGAAATACAAAGAAAAACTATTCATCTTGGAATGGCAGTCATTCCTTTTTTGAGCTTTCATTTGGAAAAAGTTCAGTTAATGAGATTAATTGGCATACTTCTTATTATTGCTCTTCTAATTGAACTGCTAAGGCGCATTATTCCCGGTGTTAACACACGTTTCACAGCTATGTTTGGTGCAATGCTGCGTGATTCCGAGAATGACAAATTAACCGGAGCTACATATCTACTAATTGCAGCGTTTTTCAGCTTTTGGCTTTTTGAATTATGGATCGCACAAGTTGTTATGTTTTTTGTCATTATCTCTGATGGCTTGTCAGCATTAATGGGAAAGTGGATTGGAAAACACCATTGTTTTAAAAATAAAACCTGGGAAGGTAATGCAGTCTTTGTTTTTACCGCTATATTGATTATATTATTGCATCCCGAGTGCCCGTTGTTTATTGGACTCGTGGGTGTATTGATTGCTTTTTTAGCAGATATTTTAAGTTTTCGTTTAGATGATAATTGGACTATTCCAATATCATCTGGCTTAATAATGCAACTTGTTGCCTGGTTATCGGTATAATAAATTAGAACTTTTTTCATTAGAGATGGAAATGTTTTATGTCAATTCAATTTACAAAATCAGATTTTGAATGCATTTCAGATGTTCTGGATGCCGACTTTGTTGTAGAAGAATGCTGTTATCGCCTGGTTCTTGATAATAAAAAAGATCAACGTCGATTAGTACTGGAGATTTACCCCGATATCTCAATTGGTGAGAAAAAAGGCAATTTAATCTCAGTTTATACAAATTCTTCTCATTTGCAGTTACATTTTTGTTCAGGTTTTGTTGTGAGTAAAATGCTAGGTGAAGTTACATTTGTATCTGATGAGGGATCACACCTTTCAGGATTGATTATTGAAAAAGGTGCGGCCTGTAATGTATACGCCAATGTTGATCCTAAGATACTATCAGGAGACTTTACCAGATTGGGGCCGGAAGTGATGTTATCTGGAATTGCCCTCTCATTGACAGAAGATATACTACATGAGCAAGAAAATGGCACTGCTTCTAAATAGTTTTTAGGAATTAATTACTTACTAATTGAAATGCCGGTCAGTGTACCGGCTTCTTGTTATGGAAAAGAGATATTATCAATTTTCGCAATATCTTAGAGACCGTTTTGGTTGTAAAACATGGAAACTTCCAATTGACGCCGGATTTACCTGTCCTAATCGTGATGGAACATTAGGATCAAAAGGTTGTATTTTTTGTGATAATGCGGCATTCTCTCCCAGAGATGAAAGACCTCCATTAGTTCAATTATACGCACATATGAAACGTATTCGTAATGCCAGAAAAGTAGATGCTTTCATTATTTACTTTCAGACCTTTTCTAATACCTATGCACCTATTGCCAAATTAAAAAAGATGTGGGATGAAGCAATTGCTCAACCAGGAGTGGTTGGATTATCAATTGGTACTCGTCCGGACTGCCTGTCTGATGAAATATTGGAGCTGTTATCCGGATATCTGCCTACTGTTGAAGTGTGGCTGGAACTTGGTGTACAGACTATACATGATTCAACTCTTGAATTTATAGAGCGGAAGCATAATTTTGCTCAAAGTAGAAAAGCAATTATTGATGCAGCTAACAGGGGGCTCAAAGTTAGTGTGCATCTCATTATCGGTCTGCCGGGTGAAACTACTCAAATGATAAGGGAGACTATAGATACTATTGCCACATTGCCTATTCACGGAATTAAAATTCATCCACTTCAAATTATACGCAATACCAGGCTTGCCGATCTATACAATGCCGGTGAATTTTCATTGATGAGTAGAGAAGTATATTTGGAACATGTATGCGACTTGATAGAACGTCTGCCCCCTCATATTGTTATTCAACGATTAACAGCAGAAGCACAGTTGGATTATTTGATTGCACCGAAATGGGGACTTGAAAAAATGGCTGCTTTAAATCGTATTGATATCATTTTAAAAAAACGTGGAACCAGACAGGGATCACTTTTTCAAGGTAAATTGTAACTATAATAAATTTTTCGTGGCGTGAGATTTGCGATTAATAAAGATTTTATTAAGGATGGAAAATGAAAATTGATTTTGACAAATTTGAGCTCCATGTTCTTCCGTTAGGGCCTTTGGAGACTAATTGCTATATTTTAATTAATAAGAATGACCGTGCAGCAGCTATTATTGATCCTGCTGAAGAGGCAGATTTTATCTATTCATATTTAATTAAAAATTCTGCAAACTGTACATATATTATTCTTACACATGGGCATTATGATCATATTGGTGCATTAAATAAATTGGCTGATAAGTTACATGCCAGTGTTGCTATTCATACTGAAGATAAACATATGCTTCAAAGTGCTGAAGCAAATTTTTCTGTATTAATGGGTGCCGCGTGCCAGTACACAGGAGATATTGAAGAGCTATCTGATGGAGATGAAATTATTATCGGAGATAGCAAGTTAAAAGTTATTCATACACCGGGACATACTGCGGGGGGGATTTGTCTATATGGTGATGATTTTCTACTTTCCGGAGATACTCTGTTCCAATTGAGTGTGGGAAGATCTGATTTTCCAGGTGGCTCTTCAAAAGCTCTCATTGACTCAATAAAAAATAAACTTCTGATCTTACCGCCATCTACACCCGTATTCCCGGGACACGGCCCATCAACGACAATTGAGAAGGAACACAATAATAATCCATTTTTAAGATGACTGATCTGATAAATAAATGGACCAGGCCTTTTTTACAATGGCTTGCGCTTGACAGGGGGTTGTCAGCAAACACCCTTGAGGCCTATGAAAGGGATAGCACTCGTTTTATAGGCTACATACACTCAGAGAAGCTTTCCATTGATAAAGATGTTAATGATCAATGTATAAGGCAGTATATGGCAATATTGACTGATATTGGACTTGCTGCCAGCAGTTTGTCGAGAAATTTGAGTACTTTAAGGATGTTTTTTAAATTTTGGATAGATGAAGGCATGATACACCAGGATCCGACTACTTTAATCGACTCTCCTAAATTGGTGAAAAATCTGCCCATTGTTTTAGACATTCATGAGATTGATTTGTTGTTGAATGCACCAATATTAACTACAAAAAAAGGCATTAGAGACAGAGCAATATTTGAATTTATGTATGCAGCAGGACTTCGTGTTTCAGAGCTTGTTAATTGCGAGCAAAGTAATATTTACTTAGATGAAGGACTTATTCGTATATTTGGCAAAGGTTCAAAAGAACGTTTGATACCTCTTGGGCGCAGTGCTCAGAAATGGATACAACGTTATCAACTTGAGATCAGGCCAGGGCTTATGCGTTACGGTCTCGGAGGTGATGTACTTTTTTTATCAATGCGTGGAAAACAGCTCACCAGAGTTGCCGTATGGAAAATACTTAAATTATATGGCATGCAGGCCGGAATTAAAAAAAATATCAGTCCCCATACGTTGAGGCACTCTTTTGCAACACATTTGTTGGAAGGAGGAGCTGATTTACGAGCCGTGCAGGAGATGCTGGGTCATGCGGATATTGCAACAACTCAGATATATACACATCTGGACAGAGCATATCTTCATGAAATTATCACAACTTTTCATCCAAGGGAACAGGTTGGTTTTAATGCACAGAAATAACATAACAGGATTTCTGGCATTGATTATTTTCTCTTTCACTATTAATGCCAATGCGTTTGATTCCTGGCAGAAATGCGATGCCATGCTGAGATATCATGTTTTAAATATAGTTCCTGGTGAAAGTTTATATGTGCGTGTGTGTACAAAAGATGATAAGCAGTATGTGAAAAAAATTACTATACATGAACTTGCACAACTGCATAGTAAAAGTGAAGTTGCATTCATTGAATATATCAGACAGTTCCAGCCCTTGCTGGATGCGAGTATTATTGATATCCGAGCTGATCAAGTTCATGCCGGGATACTGGGTACAGTATACAAAGGCAAGGATACATTTATTGGAATTGTAGATTCAGGGATTGACTGGAAACATGAAGATTTTATTGATTTACATGGTAAAACGCGCATTTACGGTATTTGGGATCAAACAGATGATTCGGGAAGTCCTCCTGACGGTTATAGTTATGGTACGTATTTTTCCAGAGATGCTATTCAATTGGCTTTGGACGGGCAAGGCCCTGATGTCGGAGGCATGGACTTATGGGGACACGGTACACATGTAGCCGGAATTGCAGCGGGTAATGGCAGAGCAGCTGGAAATAGTCACTTAGCCGGCAGGTATGTCGGTGTTGCCCCCGAAGCTGAACTTATTATTGTAAAAAGTGGTGATAGAGATTTTTTAGAGAATGAAATTTTAGATGGTGTACAGTTTTGTTTTAATATCGGTTCTGCTGAAGCCCGCCCGGTATCTGTAAATCTAAGTGTAGCTGCAAGTCATTATGGCCCTCATGACGGAACAAGTAGTTTTGAAAGTATTATAGATCAGATGTTGTGGACACCCGGTCGTTCCGTAAGTATTGCCTGTGGTAATGATGGAGATAAAGCCATACATTTTCAGGGACAAAGCTCTGGCACTCAGAATTATATTGTAGAATTTGACCTGGGCAGCAATAATATCGGCCAGAGAGATTTTGTGGCATGGAATATTTGGGCGGATTCTTTCTCCGGTGCATTAGAAATTTCAATTGTGACACCTTCAGGAGATACTCTGGGTCCTATCCTTTCAGGTTCAACAGTCAATACATGGAATACTGCTGAAGGAAGCATATATCTTGACCATGCATCAACTGGCTGGCAATCACAAAATAATTGTTATCACAGCCTCTTGCGTATTAATGACAGCATAGATGATAATCAAATTCAAGATAATATGGCATCAGGTACATGGAAATTAATTTTATCAGGTGCAGGTGCCAGCTTTGACGGGTGGATTTTTGAAAATTCAGTAACAGCACTAATTACAAATAATGCAGATTATTCAACCCTGATGCCTGAACCGGCCAATAGTAATTTTTCAATCTCAGTAGCGTCATATAGTACACGAGAAAATTGGCCTAGCCTGGCAGCAAATCCATGGAGTCCTTATGCATTGAATGTTGGTGCCATATCTGATTTCAGCAGCAGCGGCCCTACGCGTGATGGGAGGCAAAAACCTGATATTAGTGCTCCGGGTGAGCATATAATATCAACATCTTCAAGCATGGTACTTGATATACCTACAGATTATTATATTGCAACAGACAGCGTACACAGAGCATGGGCTGGAACCAGTATGTCGGCACCACATGTAACAGGAGCTGTAGCTCTATTATTTGAAATAGACCCAAGCTTGAGCTCTTCACAAATTAAAGGTTTTCTGCGGGGCACAACAAAAAAAGATGAATATACAGGTAGTACCGGCTGGGATATGGGGTGGCATGCCAGATGGGGCAGTGGAAAACTTGATGTGCTGGCAGCCATGACAATGTCTCCCGTAAAATATGAAGAGCATCTGTATCCTCAGCAAATTAGATTGCATCAGAATTATCCAAATCCATTTA